>NZ_JBJXIA010000007.1:0-272887 GCF_046115955.1 Variovorax sp. GrIS 2.14 | reverse complement strand
GAGAGCTCGAACCCACTGGTGCCAAGGCTGATTTGACTCATCTGTGGTCAACGTTCAAGCAGATGTTGCGGTGGACTTATGCAGACCATCCCTAGGTGCAGCGGGTCGTTATCGCGCATCGATCGGTCGCTGTTGCGCGCAACCTTGCGGGGCGGTCACCTACAGCCCGCATGCACGCGGCTGCCTAAGTTGAGTGCACTACTACTCTAAGGTGGACATCATGCAAACACGTATCTGGATCGCGGCGGCCGTCGCAACGTCGGTGATGGCTTTGTCTGGCTGTGCCGGCACAGGCCCCAATCAGCAGTTGGGCGTTGCAGGCGGCGCGGTGGGCGGCGCACTTCTTGGAAACGCGATCGGCGGCAACGCCGCCGCCACGGTCGGCGGTGCCGCCATCGGCGGGTTGATCGGCAATGAAGTGGGCAAGAACTCCGACCAACGCAATAACGCCAATCGCGGGTACTACCCGAACAACGGCCCCCGCTACTGAGGCACTACCGGCTGCACGGCCCGCTCAGGCCTCGGCCTGAGCACCAGCGGCCCGCGCCTTCTCTGCACGGCCGGCGCGCCACGCGCCGAAGATCGCCAGCAGTCCCGGCACGAAGATCAAGGCCCAGATGATCTTGTCGAGATGTTCACGCACCCACGGCAAGTTGCCAAAAAAGTAACCCGCCGTGGTGATGCTGAGCACCCAGATCAGCGCGCCGACGACGTTGAACATGGTGAAACTTCCTCGCTTCATTTCAGCCACGCCTGCAACGAAGGGCGCAAAAGTGCGAATGAATGGCATGAAGCGCGCAAGGATGATCGTGATGCCACCGTACCGCTCATAAAAACCGTGCGCCTGGTCGAAGGCTTTGCGGTTGAACAAGCGCGAACTCTCCCACTGAAAAACCTTGGGCCCGATGTAGCGCCCGATGCTGAAATTGCACTGGTCGCCAAGGATGGCCGCAGCGACCAGCACCCCGCACGCCAGGGGATAGCTCATCAAGCCGATGCCACACAACGCGCCGACGATGAACAGCAATGAATCGCCTGGCAAAAACGGCATGACTACCGCGCCAGTCTCCACGAATACGATGACGAAGAGCAATGCGTACACCCACGGCCCGTAGGCGACGACGAAGGTCTCGAGGTGCTTGTCGACATGCAGAACGAAGTCGACGAGGTAGCTGATGAATTCCATGGCGGCCGATTATCCGGTGCGCGCCGCGGCGCCCGCCTAACGGGCAGCAAATTCAGGCCGGGAGGTACTTGGCGAGTTCGCGCTCGATGCTTTTCGGGTCGGCTCCGATGACGCCGTTGATCCAAGCGGCCATGTCGCCGTGATGGACCTCCTCGTCACCACGACGAAGGCCTTCGATCACCTCGTTCGCAACCTCGGCCGTAGACGATTTTGGCCCCTGAAAATCGCGGCTCATGTCGGTATCGACTGGGCCGGTCATCACCGCCATCACATGCGTGCCTTGCGCCGCGAGTTCCGCGCGGACGCCTTCGGTCATGCGCAGCCCCGCGGCCTTGGAGGCGCATAACGAACCCATCGCCGGCAGAGTCACCTTCGCCAGGATCGACAGCACGTTGACGATGGCGCCGCCCTTCGCCAGCTGCGGCGCGAAGGCGCGGCACATCGCGAGCGTGCCGAAGTAGTTGGTCGCCATCTCGGCCTGCGCATGGTCGAGCGATTGGGCCGCGATCAACCCCTGCCCGCGGTTGACCCCTGCGTTGTTGATGAGCAAGTTCACGTCGCCGCAGTGCGCCCGCACCGCCTCGACTTGCTCGGCATTGGTGATGTCGAGGGTTATCACTTCCAGCTTGCCGGGATGCGCCGCCACGAGGTCGGCGAGCGCGCCCGTGTCGCGCGCCGCGGCATAGACCTTGGGTGCACCGGCCGCCAGCAGCTTTTGAACGAGTTCGCGGCCGAGGCCCCGGTTGGCGCCTGTGACGAGGGCGGTTGCTTGATGCAGATCCATGGACGGTTCCTTTGGTTAATTGACGACGAATTTGGTGCGAGCCAGCCAGCTCGCATCGATTTCCGGCAACGGAATCGCTTCGAGCAGTGCTTGCGTGTACGGATGCTGAGGGTTCGCAAAAACGTCGGCCGTCGGTCCTTCTTCGACGATACGGCCTTCGCGCATCACGACCACGCGATCGCACAGCACTCGCACCACGGAGAGATCATGGGTGACGAAGATCATGCCCATGCCGAGTCGCGTGCGCAACTCACGCAGCAGCAACAGGATGCGGGCTTGCGTCGACACGTCGAGGCCCGAAACGATCTCGTCGGCGACGATCAGATCGGGCTCCAGCGCAATGGCGCGTGCAATGCCGACCCGCTGACGCTGCCCGCCCGACAACTCATGCGGAAAGCGCGTCGCGAACTCCGGCGGCAAGCTCACCTGTTGCAGCAATGCGCGCGCCTTTTCTTTCAGTGCCGCCGCCGTCGCCGCTGCGCCGAGGCGGCCATAACTCAACAAAGGCTGCACTACGATCTCGCCGACGCGCCGTCGCGGGTTCAGCGCCGAGAGTGGGTCCTGAAAGATCATCTGCATGCGCGCGCGCAGCGGTCGCAACTCGAGCTCGCTCATGTGCGTTGTCTCTCGGCCTGCAAAAACGATGTCACCTTGCTGAGGTTCATAGAGTCGCAGCACCGTGCGTGCCAGCGTCGTCTTGCCCGAACCGGACTCGCCGACCAGCGCTACGCATTCGCCGGGCGCCACCTGCAAGTCGATGTCGTGAAGAATCTGCCGAAGCGGCGGCTTACCGAACGCGCGACGGGTCGACCGGTCGGGCAACGACAAGCTCAGCCCGCGAACATCGAGCAGTGGCTCAGACATGTGGCGTCTCCGCGCGACGGGCTGCCGGATTCGCTGTGTCGCGCGCCGCGAACCAGCTCTGGTCATAGCTGTGCGCCGAGGCCCAGAGCGTATCCGTCACCTCTTCGGCGATCGGCTTCAACGTGTCTGCCGGCCGGTCGTAGCGCGGCGTCGCCGCGAACAGCGAGCGCGTGTAGGGCGTGCGCGGGGTCTCGATGATGCTGCGTACATCGCCGCATTCGACGATGCGACCCGAATGGATCACGCTGACCGAGTCGCACAGCTTGGCAACCAGCCCGAGGTTGTGCGTGATGAAAAGAACGGCAGCGCCTTCGTCGCGCTGCAGGTCGCGCAGCAGACGCAACACCTCGCGCTGCACCGTGACGTCGAGGGCGGTGGTCGGCTCGTCGGCAATGATGAGCTTCGGCTTGCACGAGAACGCGATAGCGATCAGCACGCGTTGCCGCATGCCACCGGACAACTCGTGCGGGTACTGCCGCACGACCGTGGCCGGCGAGCGCACCTGCACCGAGTCGAGCAGTTCGATGGCGCGCGCCGTCGCCTGCTTGTCATCGAAACCGAGGTGCAGTCGCAGCACGTCGTTGATCTGCGTACCGATGGTGTGACCGGGATTCAACGCGGTCAGCGGGTCTTGCGGAATCAACGCGATGTCGCGGCCCAGATGGACGCGGCGTTGCGCTGCCGTCAGCCCCAGCCAGTCGAGCCCTTGGAAGCGGACGCTGCCGGCCACCACCTCGATACCCGGTGGCGTGATGCCGAGCACGGTGCGCCCGACCATGCTCTTGCCAGCGCCCGATTCGCCGACCAGCGCATGCACCTCACCCGCCGCGATGTGCAGGTCGATGCCGCGCAGGATCAGGCGCGCCGCGCGTTTGCGGCCTGCGCGCAATGCCAGATGAAGACTGTCGATTTCGAGGCAGGCGGACATGTCGCTTGTCGTTCTTATTTAGACAGCAGGGGATCGAGCGATTCGCGCAATCCATCGCCCAGCGCATTGCACGCCAGCACCGTCACCGCGATGGCGCCGATCGGCAGGCCGAGCAGCCATGGCGTCTGGTTGACGTACAGGCGACCTTCCTGCACCAGTCCGCCCCAGGTCGGCATATCGCTCGACACCGAGAGCCCGACGAACGACAGGATGGCCTCGATGACCACCGCGATGCCCATCTCCAGCGTGAACAGCGTGAGCAGCAAGGGCACCACGTTAGGCAGCACTTCGCGCCACAACGCAGACGCGCGCGACTGGCCGATGGTGCGCGCCGAGGTCACGTAGTCGAGGCTGGCCTGCACTTGCGCCTCGGCCCGCACGACGCGGCAAAAACGCGTCCAGTCGATGATGGCGATCGCCAGCACCACGGAGGTCAGCCCGGTACCGATGACGGCCACCAGCACGATCGACAGCAGCACCGCCGGGAACGACATCCAGACATCGACCAGCCGTGACACCACCGTGTCGATCACGCCGCCGTAGAAGCCCGCCCAAAGCCCGAGCACCGTGCCGATGAGCGCCGCCAGCGTGGCGCCGGCCAGCGCCACCGTCATGGCCGGCCGCGCGCCGTAGATGAGCCGCGACAAGATATCGCGCCCGAGACTGTCGGTTCCGAACCAGTGCGCCGCATCACCGTCGGCGCTCCACGCGGGCGGCAGGCTCGACGCCATCAGGTCTTGCTCCAAGGGATCGTGCGGTGCGATCCAGTGGGCGAACACGGCGCACACCAGCATCAACAGGAGCAGACTCGCGCCGACCCACACGCGCTTTTGAAAATGAGGCATCGCTACGTGCAAGCTCATGTGCGCAGCTTGGGGTTGATGCGGGTGTTGAGTACGTCGACCGCCAGATTGACGGCGATGAACAGCACCGCGAAGGTGAGCACGATGCCCTGGATCAAGGGCAAGTCGCGGTTGATGACGGCATCGATCGCCATGTTGCCGAGGCCGGGCAAGCCAAAGAGCCGCTCGATGAGCACCGTACCGCCGATGAGAAAGGTGAACTGCACGCCTGTGAGCGTCAGCGCCGGGCCCAGCGCATTGCGCAGCGCCTCGCGCCACAGCACTTGCCACGGGCTGAAGCCCTTGACCTGCGCGACCAGGATGTAGTCTTGCGCCAGCACTTCGAGCAGCGACGCTTTCAGCACGCGCGCGATCATCGCGGCCAGCGGCAAGGCCAACGACAGCGCTGGCCACAGCATGTGATACAGGGCAGAGCCCAATACATCGAAGCGTCCGCGCACCAGACTCTCGAGCAATACGAAGCCGGTCACCGAATCGAAGCGCAGGCTGGAATCGAGCAAGCCGAAGACGGGTAGCACCGGCAGCAGCACGCCCAGAAAAAGAATGCCGGCCAGGCCCCATAAAAAGTCAGGGATGGCGGTGATGAACCCCGTCGCGACGTCGATGCCGCGCTCCAGCAAGCTACCGCGAAACGACACCGCCGCCAGCGCCGCCGCACCGCCGAGCAACACGGCAATGCCGAGCGCGAGCGCCGACAGCTCGAGCGTCAGCGGCAGGTGCACCATCACCAGATCGAGCACGTCCTGCTTGAGCGTGATCGACTGGCCGAAGTGGCCGAGGGCCGCCTGGCCGAGGTAGATGAAGAACTGCGCCGACAGGCTCTTGTCGAAGCCGTACAGCGCACGCAGGGCGAGGACGTCGTCGGGCGTCGCACCCGGACCGATCATCATCGCGATCGGGTCGCCCGGCGCCACCCGAAGCAACACGAACACCACCACCAGCACGCCCAAGAGCGTGGGCAGCGCCCACAACAGGCGCTTCAGCGGCATGCCGTCAAGCCTTGGCTGCCTTGCCGACCGACTGCGCGAGCAGGTAACCCGCCATATGCGGCTTCACTGCCAGCGTCTTCTTGAAGAGAATGGTCTGCACCTGCTGGTAGAGCGGCAACACGAGCGCGTTATCGGCGATGTACTTGTCGACCTTCTTCCAGCCGGCGATGCGCTTGGCTTCATCCTTCTCGCCCCACAGCGGGCCGATCATGGCGTCGACTTCCTTGGACTTCCAGCCGGAGTGCGGGCTCGGGCCGAACATGGCGAAGCCGGTCGAATCATTGGGGTCGCCGATGGCGTCACCCCAGTTGTAGAAGGCCATCGGCGCCAGCTTGTGGCTCAGGCGCAGCTCGAAATGCTTGGCGATTTCGTAAACCTCGATCTCGGCCTCGATGCCGACCTTGCGCCACATGCCGACGATGGCCTGCACCGTTTCGTAGTCCTTTGGCAGATAGCCGCGCGTCGTCTGGATCTTGAACTTGACCGGCTTGGCCACGCTGTAGCCCGATTTGGCCAGCAGGCTCTTGGCCAGTTCGGGGTCGTACTTGACCTTGGTGGTCGCATCGAAGGCGGCGTACTGCGGCGCCTGCAAAGTGTCGATGACCACGCCGTATCCACGCAGCAGCCGCTTCACGATGGCCTGCTTGTCGACCGCGAACACCGCCGCCTTGCGCACGTTCTCGTCGAGCATCGGCTCGACGTCGGTGATGAAGAGCATTGCGATGTCGGTGATGGGCGAGCTCACGCCGGTGAGGTGCGGCAGCGCCTTCAGGCGGTCGAACTCTTCGAACGGGACACCCAGCGTGATGTCTGATTTTCCGGTTTCGATTTCGGCCACGCGCGCGCTCGGGTCGGTCACGAACTTGATCGTCACGTTCTTGAACGCGGGCTTGGCGCCCCAGTACTTGTCGAAAGCCTTGAGCTTGACGAACGAGCCCTGCACGAACTCCTCGATCATGTACGGGCCCGAGCCGATGGGCTTCTTTTCGAAGCCCGCGGCGCCGGCCTTCTCGTAGTAAGCCTGCGGGATCATGAAGCCCGTCAAGAAGGCCATCCACTTGAAATAGTCGGCGACGTATTGCTTGACGTCGGCGGTGATCTTGTTGCCGGTGATCTGGAAGTTGTCGACGCTCGACCAGATGATCCCGGCAACCGGATTGCCCGACTTGGGGTCGCCTGCGCGCTTCAGGTTCCAGACCACGTCGGCGGCAGTAACGGGGGTGCCGTCGTGCCACAGCGCGCCTTGGCGCAGTTCGATTTCGATCTTGGTCTTGTCGGCGTTCCAGCCCCATTTGCTGATGAGGCCGGGCTTGAAAGAAAGGTCTGCGGCCTGATCGATGTACTGGTCGAACACCGACTTCCAGATGCCCTGAATCGACGGGTTGACGGCCGACGGCCCGGTGGTCGGATCCCAGCTCGGCAAGCCCACGTTGTAGGCAATGGTGAGCGTGTCCGCTTGCTGGGCTTCGGCGGATGTCAGCAACAGCCCGCTCAATGAGCCCGCTGCAAGCGCGGCACTGCCTCCAGCCTGCAGAAAACGGCGGCGATCGAATTCGGACATGAGATTCCCCGGTAGTAGAAGTGAGACGAGAGGTGAGACGAGAAGCGAAAGGCGAGAGGCTAAAACTGAAATGAAACTATTGGGCGGGCGATTTCGGCGACCACAGCACGGTCGGCGAAGTGGCTTCGTAGGCCATGCCTTTGGGGTAGCTGATCAGCTCGAGCTGCAAGCCCCACGGCGCCAGGAAATAGTTGATGGTCTGGCCGGCAGCCGGTCCTTCGGTCACCGCGAGTGGCCCGGCCAGCACGCGCACGCCGCGCTCCTTCAGGTAGGCGACAGCAGCGTCGATGTCGTCGACATAGAAGGCGATGTGGTGGCCACCGATGTCGCTGTTCTTCGGCAGGTCTTGCCGCTGGTCGGGGGCGCTGTACTGGAACAGCTCGATGTTCGAGCCCATGCCGCAACGCAGCAAAGCGATTTGCTCGACCACGGCGCGCGGGTGCACGTTGAGCGTGTCGGCCATGAAGCTGCCGGTGTCGTCCCGAAACGGACCGAAAGTCGTCGCCAGTTCGCAGCCGATGACGTCGACGAAAAAGTCGATAGCGGCCTGCAGGTCGGGTACGGTGATGCCCGTATGGTCCTGCCCGCGCAAGCTCGGAATGCCTCGTTTCATATTCTTTTGAAATCGTGTTGATCGATGGACAATCTACAAGCAGCTTTCGCGCCACCAAACTACTTTACGCCTAAACTATCTGTGCGTAAAGCTTCAAACCAGAGCTCGTTCACACCCCTACGGAGAATCAAATGACAGGTCAATACATCGACATGAAAGCCGGCGACGGCAGTGGCAGTTTTCGTGGCTATCTGGCGTTGCCCGCCGGTGGCAGTGGCCCCGGCCTGGTGCTCGCTCAAGAGATCTTCGGCATCAACAGCACCATGCGAGACGTTGCCGACTACTACGCAGAAGAAGGCTACGTGGTGCTGGTGCCCGACATCTTCTGGCGCCAGGAACCCAACGTCGAGTTGGGCTACACCGAAGCCGACTGGCAGCGCGCCTTCGGCTACTTTCAGGGATTCGACGAAGCCAAGGGCATGCAAGACATCCAGACCGCCATCACCACCCTGCGCGCCCGCGCCGAGGTGACCGGCAAGGTCGGCGTGCTGGGGTTCTGCCTCGGCGGCAAGCTGGCCTATCTGGCAGCCTGCCGCACGGATGCCGACGTGGCCGTGGGCTACTACGGCGTGGGCATCGACGCCGCGCTCGGCGAGGCTGACAGCATCAAATCGCCGCTGGTGCTGCACATCGCCGAGCTCGACAAGTTTTGCCCGCCCGAAGCGCGCGACAAGATCGTGCAAACGCTCAAGGGACGCCCCAACATAGCGCTGCATGTCTACCCCGGCATGGACCACGCGTTCGCGCGGCTTGGCGGCGAGCACTACGACAAGGCGTCGGCGCTGATGGCGCATGAACGCACCATCGGCGCACTCAAGGCCGCGATGGGCCCGCACTACGATTTGTCGGCGCTGTGGGACAAGCATTGCGAATACGAGTTCGGCACCCGCAACGTCGACGACACGATGAGTACGATGGTTGCCGAGCCTTACGTGAACCACATCCCGACCATGACGGGCGGCGTGGGCTACAAGCAGCTGCATCATTTTTACAGCGACCACTTCGTCAACAGCAACCCACCCGACACGGCGCTGACACCGATCTCCCGCACCGTCGGCGCCACGCAGGTGGTGGACGAAATGCTGTTCACTTTCACCCACACCACGGAGATCCCGTGGATGCTTCCCGGCGTCGCACCGACGGGCAAGCGGGTCGAAGTGCCGCTGCTCGCGGTCATCAAGTTCCGCGGCAACAAGCTCTATCACGAGCACATTTACTGGGACCAGGCCAGCGTGCTGGTGCAGGTCGGTTTGCTCGACCCCAAACTGCTGCCGGTGGCAGGTATCGAGACGGCGCGCAAGCTACTCGACGAAACGCTGCCATCGAACGCGTTGATGCCTGACTGGAAAGACGTCGCCTGAGCACAAGGTCGGCGAAGGCCGGCCGAGGGGCGCTCCTAGAATGTTGACGTGAGCGCCCTCCCCATCATTTCGGCCCCCCGCCGTCCCATCCGCGAACTCCCCGACGAGCTGATCAGCCAGATCGCCGCCGGTGAAGTGGTGGAGCGGCCCGCCTCGGTGGTACGCGAGTTGCTGGACAACGCGCTCGACGCCGGCGCGACGCAAATCACCGTGCGCCTGTCCGCCGGCGGCGTGCGCTTGATCGCCGTCGAAGATGATGGCCAGGGCATTCCGCGCGATGAACTGACGGTGGCTCTGCGACGCCACGCCACCAGCAAGATTGCAAGCCTGTGCGATCTCGAAACCGTCGGCACGATGGGCTTTCGCGGTGAGGCGCTGGCGGCCATCAACGCGATCGCCGACATGACGATCCAGTCGCGCAATGCCGATGGCACCAGCGCCTGGGCACTCGACGGCCGCACCGGCGAACTGCGACCGGTGGCGCGCGCAATCGGCACCACGCTGGAGGTGCGCGAGCTGTTCTTCGCCACGCCGGCGCGTCGCAAATTTCTGAAGACCGATGCCACCGAGCTTGCGCACTGCGTCGAGGCCGTGCGGCGCCATGCCCTTGCGCGGCCCGATGTCGGCTTCGCGGTCTGGCACGACGGCAGGCTGGTCGAACAATGGCGCGCCGCCACCAGCCGGGAGCAGCGACTGGGCGATGCGCTGAGCGATGACTTCGTGGCCCGCAGCGTGGCGGTCGATCACACGGGCGGCGTTGTGCACGTGGCGGGCCGTGCGGGCATTCCCGATGCGGCGCGGTCCCGTGGCGACCAGCAATTCTTCTACGTCAACGGCCGCTTCGTACGAGACAAGGTGCTCGCACACGCCGTGCGCAGTGCCTACGAAGACGTGCTCCATGGCCAGCGCCAGCCGGTGTATGC
Organism: Variovorax sp. GrIS 2.14; assembly: GCF_046115955.1. Lineage (NCBI taxonomy): Bacteria > Pseudomonadati > Pseudomonadota > Betaproteobacteria > Burkholderiales > Comamonadaceae > Variovorax > Variovorax sp. GrIS 2.14. The sequence goes on along the minus strand of NZ_JBJXIA010000007.1, from coordinate 262,815 downwards.
GCTGTACCTGCAGATCGATCCGTCGCGGGTCGACGTCAATGTGCATCCGACGAAGATCGAAGTGCGCTTCAGGGATGGGCGGGAAGTGCACCAGGCGGTGCGCCACGCCATCGAGAATGCGCTGGCCGCACCGCGTGCGGGTGAGGCGGCAACGACGGTGAATGCCCCGTTTTTCCGGCAGGTTGCACCGGCCGCCCCGGCGCAATGGGCGCAATCGGGCATGCACTTCGCCGCGGAACGGGGCGCCGGCGATGCCTTCGCGATGTGGCCGCAAAGCGCAGCCCAGCCAGCGCCGGCCGAAGACTCTTATTCTGCAATTGCGCCCTGGCTGCAATCGTCATCGCCGGATCGCACCGCATATGCTTCGGCGAGCACTTCTGCGAGCGCCGTCCCGATGATCGGCGCCGCCTCCACCGACGAGGCCTGGCCTCTCGGCCGCGCCCTCGCCCAACTTCAGGGCATCTACATCCTGGCCGAGAACCGGCAAGGCTTGGTCATCGTGGACATGCATGCGGCGCACGAGCGCATCGTCTACGAGCGGCTCAAGACGCAGCTCGACGGCGCAGCGATCACCAGCCAGCCGCTGCTGATTCCAGCGACTTTTGCCGCCACGCCGCAAGAAGTCGCGACGGCCGAGGCCTGTGCCGCGATATTGCCGACGCTGGGGCTCGAAATCACGCCGTTTTCGCCGCGCACGTTGGCGGTTCGCGCCGTGCCGGGCACCTTGGCCGATGGCGATCCGGTCGAACTGGCGCGCAGCGTGCTGGCCGAACTGGCGCAGCACGACGCCAGCACGGTGGTGCAACGCGCCCAAAACGAGCTTTTGTCGACCATGGCGTGCCACGGCGCGGTGCGCGCCAACCGCAAGCTGACGATTGACGAGATGAACGCCTTGTTACGTCAAATGGAAGCGACCGAGCGTTCCGACCAGTGCAACCACGGCCGCCCGACTTGGCGGCAGCTCTCGGTGCGCGAACTCGACGGGCTGTTTCTGCGCGGTCGCTGACCCTTTCCGACAAGTTCCTGCTGGTTTCTCAGGGTTTTCCAGCGTCATCCGAAAGGCGGGCACGGGCGTTGCATGGCTTCCCCCGTGCAACCTTTCGTTGAACTTTTGGCCCCCGAGGCCAGTCTGCTAACGACCCCATGAAGCGTTGGTCTCTTTTTGCTGCCGTCATCACCCTGTTCGCCCTGTTGGCCGGCGGGTGCGCGACGCTCGACGAGCGTCAGCGCGAATGGATTTTTCAGCCTAGCGACCTGAGTTGGGGCAACAGCGCCGCCATGACCGAAGGCATGACCGACGTCTGGATCGACTTCAAATCGAATATCACTTCAGAGCCCGCCCGCCTGCATGGTCTGTGGCTCGGCGGCGCGCCCGAATCGGTCGACACCCCCGTTTTGCTTTTTTTGCACGGCGCCCGTTACAACGTCGCCGGCTCTGCGCCCCGCATTCGCCGCATGCACGAACTGGGTTTTTCGGTACTCGCCATCGACTATCGCGGCTTCGGCAAGAGTTCGGCCGGCCTGCCATCTGAAGCAACGGCGCGCGAGGACGCCCGCGCGGCCTGGGAATGGCTGGCCGCAGCGCACCCGCAGCAACGTCGCTACATCTTCGGCCACTCGCTCGGCGGCGCCATCGGAATCGACTTGGCCGCGCACGTCAGCGACGAGAGCGGCACCATCGTAGAGAGCACCTTCACATCGATTGCCGATGTGGCGAGCAGCTTCAAGTGGGGCTGGCTGCCGTTCGGCCCTTTCATCACGCAGCGCTTCGACGCGATCGACAGCGTAAAGAACATCGGTGCGCCGCTGCTGGTGGTGCACGGCTCGGCCGACAGCCTCATCAACCCGACGCTCGGTCGCAAGCTGTACGACGCGGCCACCGTGCCGAAGATGTTCGTGCTGGTCAAAGGCGGCTCGCACCACGACACCAACTCCATCGGCGAATCGCAGTACCGCGCGGCGCTGGCGCAGTTGTTTCGCATGAAGCCGCCATTGACGATGGCGAGCCTGCACGAGCCGCAGAGCTGACGCGCGGCGCTCAAGCGAAAGCTTGACCTCAAACAGCGCCGAAGTGGCGCGTTTGTTACCCTCGGACCAATGCAGTCCACCGCCGTTCCGGCCGATTCAAAACCCGCGACGGCTGTCGAAGCTCCAGCGATGAAAAGCGCGGCTTCTTTGCCGATGTCGCCCGCGCTGGCCGTCGTCACGCTGGCCTTCCTCCTCGGCATTCAGCCGGTCACCACCGATCTCTATCTCCCGGCCCTCCCTGCGCTGACCACCGGTTTCGGCGCGCAGATGAAGCACGCGCAACTCACCTTGAGCGCCCTGCTGCTGGCGTTCGGCTGCTCGCAACTGGTGCTCGGCCCGCTGTCGGACCGCTTCGGCAGGCGGCCAATATTGCTGTGGGGTCTGGCGGCCTACGTCCTCGCCGCCATCGGCGCGATGCTGGCGCCGTCGATGCTGCTGCTGATCGTCTGGCGCACCGTGCAGGGCGCAGCGATGGGTGCCGCGGTGATGTCGGCGCGCGCCATAGTGCGCGACCTCTATCCGCCGGCAGAAGGTGCCCGCGTGATGTCGCGCGCGCTCACCGGCCTGGGCATCATCGCCTGCCTGTGCGCGCCGCTCGGCGGCGTGGTGTCCGACGGTTTCGGCTGGCGCTTCGCACTGCTTTTACCCGCGTTGTTCGGCGCTGCGACGATGGCACTGATCGCACTGCGCTTCAACGAAACGCTGACGCGGCGCAACCCCGATGCACTGCGGCCAGCCACGCTCGTCAGTACCTGGTCGACCGTCGTGCGCAACCCGACCTTTCTGTCGTTCACCGCGCTGACGACCGCGGCCTATGCCGTGCTCTTCACTTTCCTGGCCTCGTCGTCGTTCGTCTTCATCCAGGTGCTCGGCCTGACGAAGACGCAGTACGGGCTGGTGATGCTCTGGAACTCGCTGGCCTACATCGCCGGCACCTTTTTGTGCCGCCGTTGGCTGACCCGCTATGGCCTGCGCGGCTGCATTGCGAGGGGCGGCGTGCTCACGCTGACCGGCGGCACAATCATGGGCGCGCTCGCCCTAGGCGGTGTGCAGTCCACCTTTGCCATCGTGCTGCCGCTGACACTGGTGATGCTCGGCCACGGCATCCATCAGCCATGTGGCCAGACGGGTGCCGTCGGGCCCTTTCCGCAAGCGGCCGGCGCCGCGTCGGCACTCAACGGCTTCGTAATGATGCTTGCCGCCTTCTTCATAGGCGGCTGGCTCGGCACGCACATGGACGGCACCGTGCGGCCGCTGGCTTACGGCATGTGGTTTTGGTGCGCCTGCATCGCAGCCATCGCCTGGACGCTGGTGCAGAAGTTCGGGGAACCGCGTGGCGGTTGATGTCGACCTGATTGATGTCGACCTGGTTGCTGGCGACATTGCCTACATCGCCATCGCAGGGCCGACGGCCAGCGGCAAGACGGCCGCCGCCATGGCCATCGCACGCACGCGCCCGGTCGAGATCGTCAGCGTCGATTCGGCGCTGGTCTACCGCGGCATGGACATCGGCACCGCCAAGCCAAGCGCGACTGAGCGGGCGGAAGTGCCGCACCATTTGATCGACATTCGCGACCCTGCCGAGCGCTACAGCGCGGCCGCCTTCGTCGAGGATGCGCAGCGCGCCATCGCCGACATCCGCGCGCGCGGCAAGCTGCCTCTGCTCGTCGGCGGAACGATGCTGTACTTCAAGGCACTGATCGATGGCCTCGACGCGATGCCGTCGGCCGACGCCGCCCTGCGTGCGAAGCTCGCAGCCGAAGCTGCCGACGTCGGCTGGCCCGCCATGCACGCGAAGCTCGCCGAGGTCGACCCCATCACTGCGGCGCGACTCGCTCCGGCCGACAGCCAGCGCATCCAGCGCGCGCTCGAGGTCTGGCACGCCAGCGGGTTGCCGCTCTCGCACTTTCATGCAGTCAAAGTGGACAACGAAAACTCGATGACAGACGACCACACGAAGATCGGCACCGGCATCCTCTTCTCACTCGAGACCGAAGACCGCGCGTGGCTGCACACCCGCATCGCGCAGCGCTTCGACACCATGCTTGCCGACGGGTTCATGGATGAAGTCAACACCCTGCGCGCTCGCGGCGACCTGACGCCCGACCTGCCCTCGATGCGCTGCGTCGGCTATCGGCAAGCCTGGGAAGCACTCGACGGCGACTGGCCGATGGCCGAGTTGCGTGAGCGCGGCATCGCGGCGACGCGGCAACTCGCCAAGCGGCAGATGACGTGGCTGCGCAGCATGCCGAAGCGCCGCATCGTCGCCTGCGATGCGCCGGGCGCAGTCGCCGAGATCGTGCGCCAGGTCGGTCGGATCGCAGGACGTGCATGACCTTGCGCATCGACAACCTCGGCAAGCACTACGGCGAAGCGGCGGTCTTCGAGCACGTCACGCTCGAAGTGGCGAGCGGCGAGTTCGTCGCCATCGTCGGCGAATCGGGCGTCGGCAAGTCGACATTGCTCAACTGCATGGCCGGACTCGACAGTTGGGACGCCGGCAACGTCACGCACGACGGCACCGACATCGGCAAGCTCGACGACACCGCCCGTGCCTTGTGGCGCCGCGCGAACGTCGGCTTCGTGTTCCAGGCCTTCCACGTGCTGCCGCATCTCGACGTGACGCAGAACGTGGCCCTGCCCTTGATGCTGATGGGCCGCAACGACCCGGTGCGGGTCGAACGCATGCTCGACGTGGTCGGACTTGCCGGGCTCGGCGCCCGCTTGCCGCAGCAGCTTTCGGGCGGCCAGTTGCAACGCGTTGCCATCGCGCGCGCGCTGGTGCACCGGCCGGCATTGCTGCTGGCCGACGAGCCGACCGGCAACCTCGACCCGACGACCGCGGCCCGCGTCATGGACGTGCTCTTCGCGCAAACGCGCGAGCACGGCGCGTCGCTGGTGCTGGTGACGCATTCGGTCGCCGCGGCGGCGCGGGCCGATCGGGTGCTGCACCTGCGGGTCGACGGCATCTACACAGAAGCCCGTGCCGATGTTTAATTCGAATATGAACAAACTCACACTCGGCTGCATCGCCGACGACTTCACCGGCGCAACCGACCTCGCCAACAACCTGGTGCGCGCCGGCATGCGCGTGGTGCAAACCATCGGCGTGCCCAACGAGGCGTTCAGCGACGAGGTCGATGCCATTGTGGTCGCGCTCAAGACGCGGACCTTGCCCGCGGCCGATGCTGTGTCGCAATCACTGGCGGCATTGACCTGGCTGCAGGCGCAAGGCGCGCAGCAGATCTACTTTAAATACTGTTCGACCTTCGACTCGACGGCCAAGGGCAACATCGGCCCGGTGACCGACGCGTTGATGGACGCGCTGCACACCGACTTCACCATCGCCTGCCCCGCCTTCCCGGAGAACGGCCGGACGGTCTTCAAGGGTTACCTCTTCGTCGGCGACGAGTTGCTGCACGAGTCGGGCATGCGCAACCATCCGCTGACGCCGATGACCGACTCGAATCTCGTGCGCGTGCTGCAAGCACAGACCTCGCGTCGCGTCGGGCTCATCGACTACCGCACCGTGGCGCGTGGCGTCGACGCCATCAAGGCGCGCATCGAGACACTGCGCCGTGAAGACGTTTCGATGGCCATCGTCGATGCCACCAGCAACGACGATTTGATGCGCATGGGCGAGGCGTTTCGCGCCATGCCGCTGCTCACCGCCGGCTCCGGCGTGGCGATCGGCCTGCCGCAGAACTTCGGCATTTCCCCACAACCGCAAGCGGCCGAGTTGCCACCGGCACGCGGCCTGCGCGCCATCGTGTCGGGCAGTTGTTCGACCGCCACCAACGCGCAGGTGGCCGACTTCATAGGCCGCGGCGGCGCAGCCTTTGCGATCGACCCGTTGCGCCTGGCCGAAGGTGTCGATGTCGCGAGCGAGGCGCTGCGCTGGGCAGAGCCCCTCCTGAAAGCCGGGCCGGTGCTGGTCTATGCAACCGCGGCACCCGATGCGGTGCGCGCAGTGCAGGCGCAACTGGGCGTGCAACGCGCTGGCGAAATGGTCGAGCACACGTTGGCCGCCTTAGCGCGAGGGCTGGTCGAACGCGGCGTCGGGCAACTGGTGGTAGCGGGCGGCGAAACGTCGGGCGCCTGTGTGCAGGCGCTCGATATCGCCATGTTGCGCATCGGTCCGCAGATCGCGCCCGGTGTGCCGTGGTGCCATGCGCCTTCCACGCACTCCGCGAGTGGCGCCGTGCACGTCGCGCTCAAGTCGGGCAACTTCGGCGCAGTCGACTTCTTCACTCACGCGTTCTCATTGCTTTCACTTGAACCCGGAATGCCATGACGCTGGACGAAGCGACTGCCCGCGACGAGATCTGCCGCATCGGCCGCAGCCTCTTCGAGCGTGGCTACGTGCACGCGACCGCGGGCAACATCAGCGTGCGATTCAATAGCTCGGAGGGAGGCGGCTTTCTGATCACACCGACCGATGCCTGCCTCGGTTTTCTGGAGCCGGCGCGACTGGCGCTGCTCGACGAAGACGGCGTGCAGCAGAGCGGCGACCGCGCGAGCAAGACCATCGCGCTGCATCGGCGCATCTACGGCGCCAGCCTCGCCACCGCGGCGCCGGCGCATTGCATCGTTCACACGCACAGCACGCATTGCGTCGGTCTGACGCTCGACGGGGCCATGTGCGACGCGCCGCAAGGCCGCGAGTTGCTGCCCGCGCTCACGCCCTATTTCGTGATGAAGGTCGGCCGCGTGCCGTTGATCGGCTACGCACGGCCGGGCGCGACTGAAGCCGCGGACGCAGTCGAAAACACCATCGTGCGCTACCACGCTGCACGCACGGCGATCCGTGCCGTCATGCTGGAGCGGCTCGGCCCCACCGTGTGGCATGACACGCCGGCCGCTGCGATGGCGACGCTCGAAGAACTGGAAGAAACCGCGCGACTCTGGACCATGCGGCCCGCGAAGCCGGCACCACTCGATGAAGCGCAAATCGAAGAACTGCGCGAGCGCTTTGGCGCGATTTGGTAGAGCGCAGCGCTAAAGATCAGTCGCCAGCCAGCAGCGCGGCGTAGCGCGCCAGGTCGACATTCCCGCCGCTGACCACGATACCCACTCGCTGTCCGGCGATGGCCGCACCCGCAGCGCATGCAGCCGCGAACGACAGGCACCCCGTCGGTTCAACCACCATCTTCATGCGCTCGGCGAAGAAGCGCATCGCTTCGACCAGTTGCACATCGCTCACGGTCAAGATGTCGTCGACGTCCCGCTTGATGATCGCGAAGGTGTATTGGCCGAGGTGCTGGGTCTGCGCGCCGTCGGCGATGGTGCGGGGCGTTTCGATGTGGACGATCTTCCCCGAACGAAACGACTGCTGACCATCGTTACCTGCCTCCGGCTCCACGCCGTAGACCTTGCAACCCGGCGCCAGCGCGCGTGCTGACAACGCAGAGCCGCTGCTCAGGCCACCGCCGCCGAGACAGATGTACAGCGCGTCGAGCGGGCCATCGGCGGCCGTGTCTTCGATCAATTCCTTGACGGCCGTGCCCTGCCCGGCAATGACATCGGGATGGTCGTAAGGCGGAATCAACGTCATGCCGCGTTCTTCTGCGAGCTGCCGCGTCACTGCCTCGCGGTCTTCGGTGAAGCGGTTGTACTGCACGACCTCGGCACCGTACTCACGCGTGGCGGCGAGCTTGGCGGCCGGCGCGTCGTTGGGCATGACGATGACGGCCGGCATGCCGAGCAGGCGGGCCGACAGCGCGACCGCCTGCGCATGGTTGCCGGACGAAAACGCGATGGCACCGGCCGTGCGCTGGGCAGCATCGAACTTCGACAATGCGTTGAAGGCACCACGAAACTTGAAGGCGCCCATGCGCTGGAAGTTCTCGCACTTGAAAAAGAACTGCGCGCCATAGCGTGCGTCTGCCGTAGCAGAGCGAAGCACGGGGGTGCGGTGGGCGTGGCCTTCGAGCCGCGCGGCGGCGTCGATCACGTCTGCATAAGTCGGGAGCTGGAGCATTTGGCGAGCATATCGGACCGAGCGACGCACCGGAAGCCCTCGGTAAACCGCGCCCGTGCAAGCCTGATATCGGACCGGCACAATTGCGTCATGCGGGCCCTGCTCATCACTTTCTCCTGGCAGGAACTGCGACATCACCCGTGGCGCAATGCAGCCGCGGTGCTGGCCGTCATGCTCGGCGTGGCGCTGGCCTTTTCGGTGCAGCTCATCAACGCTTCGGCGCTCGATGAATTTTCCAGTGCGGTGCGCTCGGTCAACGGGCAGCCCGATCTTGAATTGCGTGCGGCGCAGGGTGGATTCGACGAGGGGGTGTACGCGCGCGTGGCGCGGCAACCGCAGGTCCTCCTCGCGAGCCCTGTTCTCGAGCTTCAAACCGTGGTCTTCGCAGGAACAGGCGGGTCCGAACGGGCCGGTCAATCCAAAGAACAGCGTGTGCCGCTGCGCATCGTCGGCATCGATGCGCTGGTGCTCCCCACCATCGCCCCCGCGCTGCTGCCGCGACCTTCAGCCAACAGCGCGCGGTTCGCATTGTTCGCGCCGGCCACTGTCTTTCTCAACGCCGCCGCGCGTGCTGCACTCGGCGAACGCACTGCGGCATTGCGCCTCTCGGTCAACGGCGCATGGCGCGACGTGCAGGTTGCCGGCACCGTCGCAGCGGGCGGCAGCGCACTGGCGGTGATGGACATCGGTGCCGCACAAGACCTGTTCGGCCGCGCCGGACAACTCACTCGCATCGACTTGAGGCTCGCAACCGGCACCGACCGCACCGCCTTCATCCGCTCACTGGAAAGCTCGCCGGACTGGCCGGCTGGCATCCGCATCGCCGAGCCGGGCGATGCGGCCGAACGTGTGAGCAACCTGTCGCGCGCCTACCGCGTCAACCTCACGGTGCTGGCGCTGGTCGCGCTTTTCACAGGCGCGTTTCTGGTCTTCTCGGTGCTCGCTCTCAGCGTGGCCAAACGCGCGCAGCAGTTCGCGCTGCTCGGCGTGCTGGGGCTGACGCCGCGCGGCCGCTTGCAACTGGTGCTGATCGAATCGCTGGTGCTGGGCGTGATCGGCAGCGTCGCCGGCATCGCGCTCGGCGCTGCCCTCGCCGCCTTCGCACTGCGTGTGCTGGGCGGTGATCTCGGCGGCGGGTACTTCGACGGCGTTGCGCCGACCCTGCACTGGAGCACGCCTTCTGCGCTGCTCTACGGCGGCCTCGGCGTGATCGCTGCACTGGTCGGCGGCTGGTGGCCGGCACGGGCTGCCATGTTGTTGCCGGAAGCGCAGACGCTGAAGGGGCTCGGTGCAGCGCCGGCGGCTGGCAACGGCCACTGGCTGGCGATCGCGCTCGTCGCGCTCGGCATCGCCTTGGCCACCGCGCCCGCCATCTTCGGCATCCCGATCGCCGCGTACCTTTCGGTCGCGTGCCTGCTGGTCGGCGGCATCACCGCGCTGCCCTGGTTGATCGCGCTGTTGTACGACCGCATCGCACCGCTGTTCGCGCAACACGTGCTGCCGATGCTCGCCATCGAGCGCGCTCGACGCATGCGCGGCACTGCCGCGGTCGCGGTGAGCGGCGTGGTCGCCAGCCTGAGTCTTGCCGTCGCGCTGACGGTGATGGTGGCGAGCTTTCGTGACTCGGTCACGCGCTGGCTCGACGTCGTGCTGCCGGCCGATCTCTATGTGCGAAGTGCGTCGGCTGGCAATTCCGGCAGTGGCGATCTCGCGCCTTTCATGCCCAGCTTCGTGCAGTCGCTGGCGCAAGTGCCGGGCGTGGCGCGCACCGGCACGCTGCGCACCCGACCTTTGCTGCTCGATGCCACGCGGCCCGCCGTGACGCTGATTGCACGCAACCTCGACGACGACGTGTCCCGCTCCCTACCGCTGATGACGGCGGCATTGCCGGTGCCGGCGGGGCAGATCGGCATCTACGTCAGCGAGGCGATGGTCGAGTTGTACGGGGCGAGGCCCGGAGATGTCTTCGCGCCGCTGTCGAAGGCGTTTGGCACGAGCACGACGAATGCGCCGGGTGCTGGGAGTGCCGCGAACGCGTCACAGGCAATGCCACCGATCTTCTTCGTCGCCGGCATCTGGCGGGACTACGTGCGGCAGTTCGGCGCCATCACATTGGGCGCGCGCGATTTTGAGAAGCTGACGGGCGACCGCAACGTCAGCGACATCGCGCTGTGGCTCGCACCCGGCGCGGAAGAAGCATCGGTGCAGGCAGCAGTGCGTGCATCGGCAGCGCGCAGCATCGCGGCCGGTGGGGCGGGCGGCGAGCCGATCGAGATCTCGTCGGTCAGTCAGATTCGCGCGACCTCGTTGCGCATCTTCGACCGCAGCTTTGCCGTCACCTACTGGCTGCAAGCAGTTGCGATCGCCATCGGGCTGTTCGGCATTGCCGCGAGCTTCAGCGCGCAGGTGCTGGCGCGCCGCAAGGAATTCGGTTTGCTCGCGCACCTCGGCTTCACGCGACGACAGGTGCTGGCGATCGTTGCCGGCGAAGGCGCGGCGTGGACCGGCATCGGCGCGGTGGCCGGCCTGGTGCTCGGGCTGGCGGTATCGGTGGTGCTGGTGAAAGTGGTGAACCCGCAAAGCTTTCACTGGACCATGGATCTGCTGCTGCCATGGCTGCGCTTGATCGCGTTGTGTGCGGCAGTGGTCGCCGCCGGCACTGTGACCGCCTGGCTCGCAGGGCGTGCGGCGGCCGGGCGGGATGCGGTGTTGGCGGTGAAGGAGGATTGGTGATGGCGACACGACGGGAAAGTCCTCCGAGGCCGGCAAATTCGGCAGCGCAATCAGGCGCATCGAGCCCCTCGCGTCGAACGCTGCTGCGAACTGCACTGGCCGCGCTCGCTGTTCCTTTCGCGATGCCTCTCTGGGCGTTGCCGCCCCGCACACTGCAGTTCCCACGCGACTTCGGCAGCCATCCCGATCTCGCGACAGAGTGGTGGTACGTCACCGGCCATGCACGCTCGCAGGACGGTCGCGAGTTCGGCTACCAGGTCACGTTTTTTCGCTCGCGGATCGATGCTGCAAAGCCTTTGAATTCGGCCTTCGCCGCCAAGCAGATCGTGTTCGCGCATGCCGCCATCACCGATCTGGAGGGCAAGAAGCTCTGGCACGACCAGCGCATTGCGCGCGAGGGGTTCGGCGTCGCTTCGGCCAGTCAGAGCGACACCGACGTCAAGCTGCGCGACTGGTCGCTGGTGCGTCGACCTGACTCACAAGGCACCTACGAAGCGCATGTCGCAGCTGAAGGATTCGCCATCGACCTGCACTTTGCACCGACGCAGCCGGTGCTGTTGCAGGGCGATGCCGGCCTCTCGCGCAAGGGGCCCTCGCCCGATCAGGCCAGCTACTACTACAGCGAGCCTCAGCTCGCCGCGCAAGGCCGGCTGACGCTGCAAGGCCGCGCCTTCGATGTCACCGGAACGGCCTGGCTCGACCACGAGGTCAGCGAAGCGCTGCTGCATCCGGACGCGGTGGGTTGGGACTGGATCGGCATGAACCTGGACGATGGCAGCGCCCTCACCGCCTTTCATCTGCGGCGTCGCGACGGCAGTGCGTTGTGGGCCGGCGGCTCGATGCGCCAAAAGGGCGGCGCGTCGCGTTCGTTCAGCGAGAACGAGGTTCGGTTCCAAGCCGAAAGCACATGGACCAGCCCGCGCACAAAGGCGATCTACCCGACGCGCTGGCGCGTGCAGACTTCTGCTGGCACGTTTACCGTGCGCGCCTTGCTCGACGATCAGGAACTGGACGGTAGCGGTGCGACCGGCGGCGTGTACTGGGAAGGCCTGAGCGAACTGCTCGACGCGCAGGGCAAGCGCGTGGGCAGGGGCTACCTGGAGATGACGGGCTACGCCGCGCCGCTCCAGCTTTGACCCGCTGATTCGCTGCGCTACTTGCGCTTGATCAGCGCGATGATCTCGCCCATGATCCCGCGTCGGAATGCCAGCACGCAGATCACGAAGATCAAGCCGGTGACCATCGTCACCGACTCGCCCAGCGTGTTGAACCACTCGATGGACGTGAGGCGGGCCAGCAGGTTGCCGAACTCGCCGATCTTGTTCTCGAGCAGCTCGACCACGGCCGCGCCGACGATCGGGCCCGACAGCGTACCGAGACCACCGACCAGTGTCATCAAAACGACCTGACCCGATGCGGTCCAGTGCACGTCGCTCAATGTCGCGAAGCCGAGCACCAAGGTCTTGAGCGACCCGGCCAGACCCGACAATGCGGCAGAGATCACGAACGCCAGCAGCTTGAATCGCGCGACGTCGTAACCCAGCGAGAGCGCACGCGGCTCGTTTTCCTTGATGCCTTTCAGCACCTGGCCAAACGGCGAATGGATGGTTCGCGCGATCAGCAGGAATCCCGCCACCACCACCGCGAGCGCGACGTAGTACATCGTGAGGTCGCTCGACAAATCGAGCAGGCCAAACAGCTTGCCACGCGGCACGCCTTGCAGGCCGTCTTCGCCGCCGGTGAATTTGGCCTGCAGCGCAACGAAGAACATCATCTGCGCCAGCGCCAGCGTGATCATCGCAAAGTAGATGCCCTGACGACGAATCGCCAACACCCCGAACAACCAGCCGAGCAGTCCACCGGTGACGGTGCCAAGAAGAAGCCCCAGCTCAGGCGTCAGGCCCCAGGCCTTCATCGAGTAGCCGGCCACGTAAGCCGAGCCGCCCAGAAACGCAGCGTGGCCGAACGACAGCAAGCCGGTGTAGCCCAACAGCAAGTTGAAGGCCGCGGCGAACAGCGCGAAGCACATCAGCTTCATCACGAACACCGGATAGGCACCGAAGAACGGCGCGAACAGCAATGCGATGAACAACAGTCCGTAGACGATCGTGGATATCTTTTTCATGTTCATGCCGGTCGCCTTACTTTTCTTTGCCGAACAGGCCGGCGGGGCGAATCAACAGCACGATGACCATGATCAGGAAAACGACGGTGGACGATGCCTCCGGGTAGAACACTTTGGTAAAGCCTTCGACGATGCCGAGCCCGAGGCCGGTGAGGATCGATCCCATGATCGAACCCATGCCGCCAATGACCACCACCGCGAACACCACGATGATCAGGTTCTGCCCCATCAGCGGCGTGACCTGAATCACGGGTGCCGCCAGCACGCCCGCGAAGGCCGCCAGCGCTGCGCCGAAGGCGTAAGTCAGCGTCACCATCAACGGCACGTTGACGCCGAACGCTTCGACCAGCCGCGGGTTCTCGGTGCCGGCTCGCAGGTACGCGCCGAGCTTGGTCCGCTCAATCACGAACCAGGTCGCGAAGCACACGACCAGCGACACGACGACGACCCAGGCGCGGTAATTGGGCAGCACCATGAAGCCGAGGTTGGTGGCGCCGTCGAGCAGCTCCGGTGCGTCGTAGCCGAGGCCCGATACCCCGTAGACCGAGCGAAAAGCGCCCTCGATGAGCAAGGTGAGCCCGAGCGTGAGCAGCAGGCCGTACAAATGATCGAGCTTGTAGATCCAGCGCAGCAACAGGCGCTCGATAAGCACCCCGAAAATTCCGACCACCACAGGCGCGATGAAGAGCATGGGCCAGTAGCCCAGCCCGAGGTAGTTCAGGGCCATCCATGTCAGCAGCGCACCCATCATGAACAAGGCGCCGTGCGCGAAGTTGATGACGTTGAGCAGGCCGAAGATCACGGCCAAGCCAAGACTCAACATGGCATAAAACGAGCCGTTGACCAGCCCCAGAAGGAGCTGGCTCAGAAGGCCGGGCAATGAGATGGTCATGAAAACGTTCGAGGCGTCACGGTGTAGAGGGCGTTACTTCCAGAGAGCGCACTTGCTCTCTGCCTTGGTGGTGAACACCTGGTCGCCGGGCAATTTGGAGACGACCTTGTAGTAGTCCCAAGGCTGCTTGGACTCGGCCTGCGATTTAACCTGCATCAGATACATGTCGTGCACGAAGCGACCATCGGGGCGCACCGTGCCCTGGGCATAGAAGTCCTTGATGGGCGTGCTCTTCAAGTGCGCCATGACCTTGTCGGAATCGGTTGATTTGAGCGCCTGCACGGCTTTCAGGTAAGTCGTCGTGGCCGAGTAGTCGGCGGCCTGGATGTCGGTCGGCATGCGCTTCATCTTCTCGAAGTAGCGGTTGCCGAACTTGCGCGATTCGTCGTTGAGATTCCAGTCCCAGCTGGTGGTGAGCAACAGGCCCTCGGTGTTCTTCAGACCAAGGCTGTGGATGTCGCTGACGAAGACGAGCAGGCCCGCCATTTTCATCGTCTTGGTGATACCGAACTCACGCGCCGCCTTGATGGCGTTGACGGTGTCGCCGCCCGCGTTCGCCAGACCGAGGATCTGCGCCTTGGAGTTTTGTGCCTGCAGCAGGAACGATGAGAAGTCCGGCACATTGAGTGGATGGCGCACCGCACCCACCACGGTGCCGCCCTTTGCCTTGACGACATTGGCCGTATCGGTTTCGAGCGCCTGTCCGAAGGCGTAGTCGGCCGTCAGAAAGAACCAGCTCTTGCCGCCCTGATCGACCACCGCGCCGCCCGTGCCCTTGGCCAGCGCCACCGTGTCATAGGCGTAGTGAACCGTATAGGGGCTGCACTGTTCGTTGGTAAGCGCCGAGGAGCCGGCACCGATCGCGATGAAGGGCCGCTTTTTCTCCAGCGCCACCTTTGCCATGGCGAGACCGGTACCAGAGTTGGTACCCCCTATCAGCATCGACAGGCCCTGCGTGTCCATCCATTCGCGCGCCTTCGATGCGGCGATGTCGGCCTTGTTCTGGTGGTCGGCGGTGAGCAGCTCGATCGGCATGCCGTTGACCTTGCCGCCGAAATCGTCGATCGCCATCTGGATGGCAGTCACGCCGCCCTTGCCGTCGACGTCCGAATACAAGCTGGACATGTCGGTGATGAAACCGATGCGTACTTTGTCGGTGGCTTGGGCATGCGCTGCGCCGACGCCAAACGCTATGGCGGCCGACAAGACCGAGAGGGCAAATGCCTTGTTCATGGTCGACGCCATCACTTCCAAGTCGCGCATTTCGTTTCGGCCTTGGTCGTGAAGACCTGCTCACCCGGCATCACCTTGATGACTTTCAGGTAGTCCCAAGGCTGCTTCGACTCCGCCGGCGACTTGGCTTGCACCAGCAACATGTCGTGGATGTACTGGCCGTCCGCGCGAATCTGGCCCTTGCCGTAGAAGTCGTCGATCTTCATGCTCTTGAGCTGCGCCATGACCTTGTCGGCATCGGTCGTCTTCGCGGCTTCGATGGCCTTCAGGTAGTTCGTGGTGAACGAGTAATCGGCGGCCTGCACGTCGGTCGGCATGCGCTTGGTCTTGTCGAAGAACTTCTTCGACCAGGCGCGTGTCTTGTCGTTCAGGTCCCAGTAGAAACTGGTGGTGTGCAACAGGCCTTCGGTGTTCTTCAGACCCAAGCTGTGGACGTCCGAAAGGAACACCAGCAGACCGGCGATCTTCATGGTCTTGTTGATGCCGAACTCTTTCGCGGCCTTGATCGAGTTGATGGTGTCACCGCCAGCGTTCGCCAGACCGAGAATCTGCGCCTTGGAGTTCTGTGCCTGTAGCAGGAACGACGAGAAGTCGGACGCGTTGAGTGGGTGACGAACCGCGCCCAGCACCGTCCCACCCTTGGCTTTGACGATGGCGGTGGTGTCGGCTTCTAGCGCCTGGCCGAATGCGTAGTCGGCCGTCAAAAAGAACCAACTCTTGCCGCCTTGGTCGACCACCGCGCCACCCGTGCCCTTGGCCAGCGCCACCGTGTCGTACGCATAGTGGATGGTATACGGGCTGCACTGATCGTTAGTGAGCGCAGAGGTGCCGGCGCCGTTGTTGATGTAGACACGCTTCTTTTCTTGCGCCACCTTCGCCATCGCCAGCGCGGTGCCGGAGTTGGTGCCGCCGAACAGCAGCGTGATGCCTTGCGTATCGATCCACTCGCGCGCCTTCGATGCGGCAATGTCGGGCTTGTTCTGGTGGTCTGCCGACATCAGCTCGATCGGCTGGCCCAGCACCTTGCCGCCGAA
The DNA here is from genome assembly GCF_046115955.1 of Variovorax sp. GrIS 2.14. Classification (NCBI taxonomy): domain Bacteria; kingdom Pseudomonadati; phylum Pseudomonadota; class Betaproteobacteria; order Burkholderiales; family Comamonadaceae; genus Variovorax; species Variovorax sp. GrIS 2.14. The sequence goes on along the minus strand of NZ_JBJXIA010000007.1, from coordinate 246,790 downwards.
ATCGTCGATCGCCATCTGGATGGCCGTCACGCCGCCCTTGCCTTCGACGTCCGAGTAAAGGCTGGACATGTCGGTGATGAAGCCGATCTTGACCTTCTCTTGCGCCTGAGCGGCGGTGGCAAGAGCGAGAGCACCCATGGCGATTGCGAGTGCGGTAAGTTTCTTGTTCATGAAGATTTCTCCGAAAGAAAGATGAAATTTAAGAGCAGTCAAACGCCGAGCAGTTCGTGGAGGACCGGCATCTTGGCTTCGAGTTCGGCAGCGCCGAACTTCTCGACCATGCGTCCGTGCTCCATCACGTAGAAGCGATCGGCCAGCGGTGCGGCAAAGCGGAAGTTCTGCTCGACCATGACCACGGTGTAGCCCTTGCTACGCAGCATGTGAATCATGCGTGCGAGGGCTTGAACAATGACGGGCGCGAGCCCTTCGGATATCTCGTCGAGAAGCAGCAGCTTGGCTCCCGTGCGCAAGATGCGCGCGACCGCCAGCATCTGCTGCTCACCGCCCGAGAGACGCGTACCCTGGCTGTGGCGGCGCTCGGCCAGGTTGGGGAACATGTCGTAGATTTCTTCGACCGACATGCCCGGGCCAGCGCCTTTAAGTTGCGGCGGCAGCATCAGGTTTTCTTCGCACGAGAGGCTGGCGAAAATGCCGCGCTCTTCCGGGCAATAGCCGATGCCGTGGTGCGCGATGCGGTAGGTCGCCATCGAAATGGTTTCGACGCCGTTAACCTGGATGCTGCCTTTGCGCGCACCCGTCAGCCCCATGATGGCGCGCAGCGTGGTCGTGCGCCCGGCCCCGTTGCGGCCGAGGAGCGTGACGACTTCGCCGGGCTGCACGACCATGTCGACGCCGTGCAACACGTGCGACTCGCCGTACCAGGCTTCCAGGCCCTTGATCTCCAGTGCGGCGGTCATGAATGAGCGCCGGCGAGCTGTCCGTCGGTGGTGCCCATGTAGGCCTCCATCACCAGCGGGTTCTTCGAGACTTCAGCGTACGGCCCCTCGGCCAGCACGGCGCCGCGCTGCAGCACGGTGATGGTGTCGGCGATGGTCGACACCACGCTCATGTTGTGCTCGACCATCAGGATGGTGCGGCCTGCGGCCACGCGTTTGATCAGTTCGGCCACGCGGTGCACGTCTTCGTGGCCCATGCCCTGCGTCGGCTCGTCGAGCAACATCAGCTCGGGCTCCATCGCCAGCGTGGTGGCGATCTCGAGGGCGCGCTTGCTGCCGTACGGCAGGTTTACCGTCTGCTCCTCAGCCAGGTCCTCCAGCCCGACCTCCGCCAGCAAAGCGCGAGCGCGATCGTCGAGCGGCTTCAGCGAATTTTCGCTTTTCCAGAAGTGGTAAGAGGTGCCGAGTGAACGCTGCAATCCGAGGCGCACGTTTTCGAGCAACGTGAGGTGCGGGAACACTGCGGAAATCTGGAACGAGCGAATGATGCCGCGGCGCGCGATCTGCGCCGGCCGCTCGCTCGTGATGTCATGGCCGTTGAAGAGGATCGTGCCGGACGTCGGCTCGAGGAATTTGGTCAGGAGGTTGAAGCAGGTCGTCTTGCCGGCGCCGTTGGGGCCGATCAGGGCGTGGATCGATCCGCGCTTGACTGCCAGATCGACCTTGCTGACCGCGGTGAAACCTTTGAATTCCTTGGTGAGCTGACGTGTTTCGAGAATGACGTCGCTCATCTCGCGCGGTCGCCCGGTTGCTGGAAGGAAATTTCGATCATGCGGTCCATTCGAGCGCGCCACCATGGCTGCGCGGACGCATGTTATCTCGCGGTTCGGCGCTTTCTACTGGGGCAAATGCCTATGCTGCACTGCAACCCGGCGCTCTCCTACGCGGCCGGAAGCGCGTCCGGCCGCGCAGGATTCAGTGCGCACCAGCCGCAGCATCGGAACCCGCGCCGCCCTTGGCCGGTTTGGCGAGCCAGACCAGCGGAATCAGGAAAATGAACAACACGGCCGACGCGTAGAAAACATCGTTGGCCGCCAGCATGAAGGATTGCTGGTCTATCAGCCGGTTGATCTGCGCCAGTACCTGATCGGCACTGAAGCCGTTGCTTTGCAATCCGGAGATCATGCCGGTTGCTGCAGAGTTGCCCTGGTTGATCGACTCGGCCAGTTGCGCGTGGTGCGTCGTCGCGCGGTTGTCCCAAACGGTCGTGACGATCGAGGTGCCCATGGCGCCCGCGGTGATCCGTAAAAAATTCGACAGGCCCGAAGCTGCAGGAATTCGATCGGGCGTCAGGCCCGACAGGGTGATGGTTACCAGCGGGATAAAGAAGAACGCCATCGCCACGCCCTGGATGATCGTCGGCACCATGATGGTGGCGATGTCGGCCGACGTGTTGAAGCGCGAACGCATCCACAGCACGAGCGCGAACACCAGGAACGAGAAGGTGACGTAGCGCCGCGGATCGACTTTGGCCACGGTGAGCCCGACCAGCGGAGACAGCACGATGGCCAGTGCGCCGACGGGCGCCAGCACCATGCCGGCCTGTGTCGCGGTGTAGCCCATGTACTGCTGCAGCCACAAAGGCAGCAACACCACGTTGCCGAAGAACAGGCCGTAGCCCACAGCTGTCGCCAGTGCGCCCGACCAGAAGTTGCGCCGTTTGAAGAGCATCAGGTCGACCACCGGATGCTTCTCGGTCAGCTCCCAAACAATGAAAAAGGCAAAGCCCACGACAGCGACGACAGCCATCGTTACCACTTCGGGTGAATGAAACCAGTCGAGCTCCTTGCCCTTGTCGAGCATGAGCTGCATCGCGCCGACCCACAGCACGAGCAGGGTCAGTCCGACCGAATCGATCGGCGCCTTGACCGTGACGGAGTCACGCTTGCGATACAGCGCCCAAGTGATCGAAGCCGCAACGATGCCCACCGGAATGTTGATGTAGAAGATCCACGGCCACGAGATGTTGTCGGTGATGTAGCCGCCGAGCAGTGGCCCCATCACCGGCGCGACCAGTGTGGTCATCGCCCACATCGCCATCGCCAAGCCAGCGAGCGCGCGTGGATAGCTTGCCAGCAGCAAGGTTTGGGACAACGGAATCATGGGCCCGGCGCAAAAGCCCTGAAGTGCGCGAAACAGGATCAGCGTCGTCATGTTCGGCGCGATACCGCACAGAAACGACGCCACCATGAACAGGATCACACTGGCCATGAAGAGCTTGACCTGGCCGAAGCGTTGCGACAGCCAGCCGGTGAGAGGCACCGCGATGGCGTTGGCCACCGCGAAGCTGGTGATGACCCAGGTGCCCTGCGTCGAACTGACGCCGAGGTCGCCGGAGATGGCGGGGAGCGATACGTTCGCGATCGACGAATCGAGCACGTTCATGAAAGTCGCGGCCGAGAGCGCTATCGTGCCCCAGACGCGCGCAGCGCCTTCGAGCGGCGCGTGGACGATGTGAGCGGCGGGTGCGGTGGCCATCGCGTGCGTGTGCGGCTACTAGCTGTGGTTGCCCGACATGGCAACTGCAGCGGGCCGCGCGGCGCTGGCCTGCGGCGGCACGGCCGACGACGAAGCGCCGGGAACCATCGTTTTGGCAGCGGGCGCACCCAAGCCTTTGACGCCGCTCGCCGTTGCGGCCACTGCACCGCCGAGGTTGGCCGCGATGATGCTTTGCACGACGGCGTCGGAGCCGTTGTCTTCCGAGTTGTAGACCTGAGTTTGCGACAGCGCGGAGGCACGTGGCGCGTCGGCCAGCATCTTGCCGTCCTTGACGCTGACGTCGATCTCTGCGTCCATCGACAAACCGACACGCAGCGGGCTCGACTTGAGTTGCTCGGGGTCGAGCGTGATACGCACCGGCACACGCTGCACCACCTTGATCCAGTTGCCGGTCGCGTTTTGCGCAGGCAGCAGTGCAAAGGCCGCACCGGTGCCGACGCCGAGGCCAGCGACCTTGCCGTTGTATTTGATCTTTTTGCCGTACAGGTCGGCGGTGAGTTTCACGGGCTGACCGAGACGGATGTTGCGCAGCTGCACTTCCTTGAAATTGGCATCGACCCACACTTGGTTGAGCGGCACGATCGACATCATCGGCGTGCCGGCAGCGACGCGCTGACCTAACTGCACCGTACGCTTGGCGACGTAGCCATCGACCGGTGCGGGCATCGCGACGCGCTGCGTGGCGAGGTAGGCCTCCCGGACCTTGGCCGCGGCGGCGAGCACGCTCGGGTGTTCGGCCACGCTGGTGCCATCGGTCAACGACTGGTTGCTCAACAGCTGCTCACGTGCAGTGACGACGCCGGCCTGGGCCGCAGCCAGCGCGCTCTTGGCGTTGGCAAGAGCGGTTTCGGAATGGTTCAGTTCTTCTTTCGACACCGCCCCGTTGCCCGAGAGCGCTTGTCGGCGTTGCAGGTCGTCTTGCGCACGCGCGATGTCGCTCTGCGCCCGGACGATGTCCGACTGGCGGAACGTGACCTGTGCAGCCAGCGACCCGTTGTTGGCATAGAGCGTACGTACCTGGCGCACGGCTTGCGCGAGCGCGGCTTCGGACTGGTCGAGCGCGACCTTGGCGTCCGCCGGATCGAGCTGCACCAGCGGCTGGCCGGCTTTCACGAAGTCGGTGTCGTCGGCCATGATGGACATGACGGTGCCGCTGATCTGCGGTGTGATCTGGATGACGTTGCCTTGCACGTAAGCGTTGTCGGTGTCTTCGTAGTGGCTTGCGACCAGCCATTCGTAGACGCCCCAACCGCCACCCACGACGATGACGACCGCTGCCAAAGCGGTCAGTGCGCGACGGCGCTTGCCGTTGCTGGCCGCAGGCGCTTCAGAAGAGACGGAGGCTGCAGGAGCTGCCGTTGGCGGAGTGTTGTTGTCGTTCATGGTGATGCGTCTTCTTGATCGATAAATTCAGCGAAGTATTGGGGTCGACAGTTCGTCAGTTGATCGCTGCCGAGGCAGTGTTCACCGGCGGCTGGTAGCCGCCGCCGAGGGCACGCGCCAACGACACCTGCGTGTCGAGTGCGCGCGCCGCCAGGTCGACCGCGAGCCGGCGCTGCGCCAGCACAGTCGTTTCGGCCGTCAGCACCTGCAGGTAGTTGCCAAGGCCGGCGCGGTAACGCTGCACCGCAATGTCATAGGCGCCTTCGGCAGCGACTTCGGCATTGCGTTGTTCTGTTTGCTGCCGCGTGATCGACTGTGCGCTGGCGACCTGGTCGGCCACGTCGCGTACCGCGTCGATCACGGTGGCGTTGTAGGTTTCGATCGCAGCGTCGAGGTCCGATGCCTTGCCGCGCAGGTTGGCGCGCAGACGGCCACCTTCGAAGATAGGCAAGCGGATGGCGGGGCCCACGCCCCACTGCTGGCTGCCACTCTTTACGAGGTTGCTGAAGCCGATCGACTGGAAGCCCGCAAACGCGGTCAGATTGATGTTCGGATAGAACTGCGTGCGCGCGTTGGCCACGTCGCTCGTGGCCGCTTCGACGCGCCATCGCGCTGCCGCGATGTCGGCGCGGCGGCCCAGCAGGTCGACCGGAATGTTCGACCGCAGTGCGATCGCCTTGACCGAGTCCAGCGAAGGTGGAACCAGGCTTTGCGTGACATTCGGCTTGGCGACGAGCGCATCGAGCGCGTGCTGTGCAAGGGCGATCTGCTCGTTGAGCGATTCGATCTGCTGGCGCGCTTCTGGCAGACCGCCTTCGCTCTGGCGCAGCTCGAGGCGCGTATCGAGGCCGGCGGACACCCGGTCGCGCACCAGCTTCAAGGTTTCGTCGCGCTGCGCCAAGGTGCGTTGTGCAACCGCGAGCTGGCCGGTCAAGCGTGCCCACTGAAAGTATCCACGCGCCACATTGGCCGCGAGCATGACGCGCGACGCTTGCTCATCGGCAGCTGCAGCATTGGCCGAACCGATGGAGGCGTCGAGCGCAGTGCGGTTCTTGCCGAAGAAGTCGAGTTCCCAGCTGCCATTGAGCTGCAGAGTGCCGATCTCCTGAATCGATCCACCCAGCGGCGACGGGTAGATGTAGTTCTTGCTGAACTTGGTGCGGTTGGCATCGAACTGGCCATTGAGCTGCGGCTTGTCGGCGGCGCCGATGACATCGACCGAAGCCTGCGCGCGAGCCAGCCGGGCGCGGGCCACTTGCAGGTTCGGATTGCCCTCGACCGCCTGATCGATCAGCGTATTGAGTTGCGCGTCGCCGAAAGCGGTCCACCAGCGCGGATCGACACCTTCCGATGGGTTGAGGGTTGCAGTGCCGTTTGAAGGTACTGCAGCAGTAAAACCAAGCGAATCGGCATCGCGCAGCTTGGCGTGCGAGCCGATGCCGGCCATGTCGGCGCAACCGGCCAGCATCAGTGCAGATGCGAGCGCCAGCGCACCTAATGCGAAGGTGCCGGAAGCGGAAGACTCAAGGGGACGAGGAAGTGTTTTCATTTTTTTCTCCACGAGCCGACAGGGCTTGTGCGTTGTCGAGGATGCGGCGCAGGTAGCCTTTGAGCTGTTCCCACTCTTCATGGCTGAAACCGGCGAGATGTTCGTTTTGCACACGACTCAACACGTGCGGTACTTGTTCTGCGGCAGAGCGGCCCTCATCGGTCAGCTCGATGTTGACGACGCGGCGATCGGTCAGTGAACGCACGCGCTTGCAAAGTCCTTTACTCTCAAGACGGTCGAGCAGGCGTGTCATGGCGCCGGTATCGAGCTCGCATTCGCGCGCCAATTCGGCCACTGTGGTTGCCTTGCCCATCTGCAATTTGTGTAGCGGAATCCACTGCGGATAAGTCGGATTGCCGGGGCCGCACATCTTGGATTCCACCGACTGGCCCACCGCGGTCATGATCCGCCGCATCAGATAGCCCACACTCTCCTCAGCGCGATAAGTCTCCGCTTTATAGAAAGCAGGCACCGATTCGACTGGGGTTTCCCCTAGCGAAGACGCTGTTTCTTGGCTTTTTGACTCGTTCATGATGAATAAATATTAGCTGCCGCGGCAATTACTGTCAAGGCGACCTTTGTAACGACAGCATTCGTTAGAATCATCCGATGCCTCTTCCTGCTGTGCCGTCTGCACCTTCCGCCGCAGCCCCTGCTGCGTCTTCCCCTGTGTCGTCTACTGCCGCTTCCGGTACCTCCGCTGGCGCCAAAGGCGAGCCCAAGTCACTGTCTGGGTTGCGGCCCTTCCTCCGGCCCTACATGGTCCAGATCGGCATGGCAGCGCTGTTTCTGGTCCTGGCCGCCGTGACGACGCTGGTATTTCCGTTGGCGTTACGCAGCTTGATCGATGGCGGGCTCGTCTCGACCGACAAAGGCGCTCAGACGATGGCCCTGCGCGACCATTTTCTGGAACTGTTTGGCGTCGCCGTGGCGCTGGGCCTCTTCTCGGCGTTGCGCTTCTATACGGTGAGTTGGCTCGGCGAGCGCGTCACGGCCGACTTGCGCAACGCGGTGTACGCGCACGTGTTGCGCCAGAGCCCCGTGTTCTTCGAATCGACTCAGACCGGCGAGGTGCTGTCACGCCTTACCGCCGATACGACGCTGGTGCAAACGGTGGTCGGCTCGTCGCTCAGCATGGGCCTGCGCAATGCGGTGATGGGCATCGGCGCGCTGGCGATGCTGGTGTGGACGAATCCGTACGTGATGACGCAAGTGCTGCTCATCCTCGTGCTGGTGGTGCTCCCGAGCATGTGGTTCGGTCGGCGCGTGCGGAAGCTGTCGCGGGCCAGCCAGGACCGTGTCGCCGATTCGAGCGCCATTGCTGCGGAGGTGCTCAACGCCATTCCCGTGGTGCAGAGCTACACCGCAGAGAAGCGGGAGGCCGAGCGCTTCGACGCATCGACCAACGCGGCCTTCAACACTGCCATACGTCGAACCAAAGCGCGATCGGTGCTCGTGGCATTCATCATCATCGCCACATCGGCGGCGCTGCTCTGGGGCCTTTACCAAGGCACGCAAGCCGTGCTGCACGGCGAGATCACCGCCGGCCACCTGGGCCAGACGGTCGTGTACGTGATCATTCTGGCCAGCGCGGCCGCGGTGCTCGGCGAGGTCTACGGCGACTTGCTGCGTGCAGCCGGCGCCACCGAGCGTTTGATGGAATTGCTCCACGCGGTGCCCGCCATCGTGTCGCCCGTGCGGCCGGTCGCTGCGCCGGTGCCGCCCTCCGGCAGCGCGGTGAGCTTCGACGCGGTGACCTTTCACTACCCTTCGCGCCCCGGCACCCCGGCGCTGCGCGATTTCAGCCTCGCCGTCGCGCCGGGCGAAACCGTGGCGCTGGTCGGCTCCAGTGGTGCCGGCAAGAGCACGGTGTTCCAGTTGCTGCTGCGCTACTACGACCCGCAGTCGGGTCAGCTGTTGCTGGACGGCGTACCGCTGGCTGATTTGTCACTCGATCATTTGCGTCATCGCATTGGTTTGGTGCCCCAGGATGCGGTGATCTTTTCGACCAGCGCATTCGAGAACATCCGCTACGGTCGGCCCGAAGCCAGCGCGGATGAGGTTCATGCCGCCGCACGCGCCGCCTTTGCGCACGACTTTTTGACTGCGCTGCCTGAGGGCTACGAAACCTTTCTCGGCGAGCGCGGCGTGCGGCTGTCAGGCGGCCAGCGGCAACGCATCGCCATCGCGCGCGCCATGCTGAAGAACCCTCCTCTGTTGCTGCTGGATGAAGCGACAAGCGCGCTGGATGCCGAAAGCGAACGCATGGTGCAGGCAGCTCTTGAAACCGCGATGGCGGGCCGAACGACGATCGTGATCGCGCACCGATTGGCGACCGTGCAAAAGGCAGATCGCATCATCGTGCTCGATCATGGCGCCATTGTCGAACAGGGCACGCATGCGGCGCTGGTGGCGCAAGGCGGCATCTACGCGCGTCTCGCAGCATTGCAGTTCACAGCTTGAGGCCGGGCCTGAGACTCGGTTCGGGTGCAGCGCAACAAGTGCGCTGATCGGCGGGCACAGGTGCCGACGAGGCAGTCGATTACTGCAGCGTCTCTTTGAGCGCCGGCGGCAACGGCAATGGCATCACCGCGATGCCTTCGTCGAGTAACGCTTCGGCTTGCTCGCGCGTCGCCTGACCGCGAATGCTGCGCTCTTCGGCTTCGCCATAGTGCATCTTGCGTGCCTCGTCGGCAAACCGATCGCCGACGTTTTCAGTGTTGGCCATGACCTCGCGGACAGCACGCATCCAACGCGCCTCCGGTGTGGTCGGTGCCGAGACTTCGCGCGATGAAGACGGCTCGGATTCTGGCGCTCTGGAGTTGCCGAGATTCAGACGAGGCGCCGTCAGGAGCTTGACGATGCCAGTGTCGCCGCACATCGGGCATTCGACCAGACCACCAGCATGTTGCATGTCGAAGGCTTCGTTCGACGCGAACCACCCCTCGAAGCCGTGGCCCTGTGCGCATTGGAGGTTGAGGACCTTCATGCGACCGATTATCGGTTGGCGGCTGCGTGCGTGGCCATCTGCCAATCGAGCGTCCAGGCACCGGAGAGGACATTTTGCAGCCACAGCGCACAAGTCAACGTCTTGGCATCGGTCAGGGTACCGTCGCGGCACCATGAGAGCAGCTCAGCGGGAGTGGCGGTGAAAACATCGAGAAACTCGCCATGGTCCAGCTGACGCTCCCCCAAAGACAAGCCCCGCGCAAAGTAGATGTGAATGATTTCGGTCGAATAGGCCACGGCAAGGTGCATCGCACCCGCATGGGCCCACTCGATGGCCGTGTAGCCGGTTTCTTCCAGCAGTTCTCGCTGTCCGCATACCAGCGGCGCTTCACCGGCATCGAGCTTGCCGGCAGGAAACTCGATCATCACCTGCCCGATCGGGTAGCGATATTGCCGCTCGAGCACGATGCGGCCGTCGTCGAGCATCGGAATCACCACCACGGCGCCGGGATGAACGACGTACTCACGCGTGGCACTTGCACCGTCAGGCAACCGCACGGTGTCGCGCCTTGCGTGCAGGAAGTTCCCGTCGAGCAGCACTTCACTGCCGATGGCTTCTTCTCTAAGGTGCGCGTCGGTCATCAGCCAGCCCGGTGTTTGCGGTGTTTTAGCAAATAGCGCCAGGTGAATCCCGGGAAAGCCAGCACGATAAAGAGCGCGCCGGTCACCGCGTAAAACTCCCAGCCTTGCGGCGAGATCTGGCCGAGTCGGCGCTCGAAGAGCAAACCGACACCGCCCACCAAGAAATACAGCAGCACCAGTTCACCAAATCGTGCGGCGAGCGGTTTGCTGGCGTGCTTCCAGAGCGGCACCAGTGCCAGCAGGCGCTCGTTGGCGAACGGCAGGTTGGCCGCAATCAGCGCCACGATGAGCACCAGCCAGACCGAAGCGCTCTGCGACACCCGGCGCGCTCAGCTCGTCAGCGTGGCGATGATCGCCTTGGCACACAGCGTCATCAAGCCGCCCGGCACGATGCCGAGGATCAGGATCAACGCGCCGTTAAGCGTCAGCACGAAGCGCACGTCGATGCTGGCGGAGACTGTGCTGGCAGTGACCGGCTTGTCGAAGTACATCACCTTGACGATGCGCAGGTAATAGAAAGCGCCGACGAGCGACATGATCACCGCGAAGACCGCGAGGCCGATGTAGATGGCCTGCCCCGAGGCGATGAGCGCCTGCAATACCGCCAGCTTGGCGTAAAAGCCGACCAGCGGCGGCAACCCGGCCAGCGAGAACATCGCGACCGCCATGACGCCGGCATACAGCGGGCTACGTTGGTTGAGGCCCGCCAGATCGACGATCTCTTCGCTCTCGAAACCTTCGCGCGCGAGCAGCAGGATGATGCCGAAGCTCGCCAGAGTCGTAAGCACGTAGGTCACGATGTAGAACATCGACGCGCTGTAGGCAAACTGTGCGTTGTACGTGTTGCCGTTGACCACGCCTGCGACCAAGCCCAGCAGCATGAAGCCCATCTGCGAGATGGTTGAGTACGCCAGCATCCGCTTCAGGTTGGTCTGCGCGATGGCGGCCAGATTACCGACCAGCAGCGACGCGATGGCCAACAAGGCGAGCATCTGTTGCCAGTCGATCGCAAGTGGCAACAAGCCTTCGACCAGCAAGCGAATGATGATGGCGAAAGCCGCCAGTTCAGGCGCGGCGCCGATCAGCAAAGTGACGGCGGTCGGCGCACCCTGGTACACGTCGGGTACCCACATATGGAACGGTGCGGCACCGACCTTGAAGCCGAGACCGGCCACGATGAAGACCAGACCGAACACCAGCACCTGGTGATTGACCTTGTGCGTCGATATCGCCTTGAAGACTTCGTTGACATCGAGTGAGCCGGTCGCGCCGTACATCATCGACAAGCCATAGAGCAAGAAGCCGCTCGCCATCGCGCCGAGCACGAAGTACTTCATGGCGGCTTCGCTGGCAACCGCGTTGTCGCGTCGCAGCGCGACCAGCGCATAGCTCGACAAGGTGAGCAGCTCCAGCCCGAGGTAGATCAACAGAAAATTGCTGCCGGACATCATGACGAAGATGCCGAGCAGCGCGAACATGCTGATCGTGAACATCTCGCCACCGCGGAGCATGTCGCGATCAGCCGCATAAGGCCGGCCATAGATCAGCGTCACCATCAAGGCGATCGTCGCGAAGCACTTGAGCCAGTTGCCCATCGGGTCACTCACGACCATGCCGCCGAAGCCGTAGATCGTCTTGCCGTCAGCCGCGTTCAGGCCAGTCAGCACTGCGACCACCGCCAGCGTGGCAAGCGTCAGTACATAGGTGCGCGTGCGGCGTGCGCCGGGCTCGCCCGACAGGTCGACGAGCGCAATGATGCAGGCCATGACCAGGAGGACGACCTCTGGGTAAATCGTGATCCAGCTGAGTTTGTCAATCATCTCGTTCTCTTCTTCAGCGGGGAATCTTGGACACGGCGACGTGCTTAAGCAAACCGTCGACCGACGCGTTCATCGCGTCGGTGAACGGCTTGGGATACAGGCCCATCCACAGCACGGCGATGGCGAGCAGCGACAGCATCACGAACTCGCGTGCATTGATGTCTTTCAGCTCCTTGACGTGATGGTTGCCGACCGGGCCGAGGTAGACGCGCTTGTACATCCAGAGTGTGTAGGCAGCACCGAAGATCAACGCCGTAGCGGCACCGAAGCCGATCCAGAAGTTGTATTTGACTGCGCCCAAAATGACCATCCATTCGCCGACGAAACCGGCCGTGCCCGGAAGACCGCAATTGGCCATGGCGAACAACAGCGCGAAGGCGGCGAATTTGGGCATGGTGTTGACGACGCCACCGTAGTCGGCGATCTGGCGCGAATGCACCCGGTCGTACAACACGCCGATGCCGAGGAACATGGCGCCTGAAACAAAGCCGTGCGCGATCATCTGAACGATCCCGCCCGACACGCCGAGTTCGCTGAAGATAAAGAAGCCGAGCGTGACGAAGCCCATGTGCGCCACCGACGAATACGCCACCAGCTTCTTCATGTCCTGCTGCACAAGGGCGACCAGGCCGACATAGATCACTGCGATCAGAGACAGCGTGATCATCAACCACGCCCACTCGTGCGAGGCGTCGGGAGCGATCGGCATCGAGAAACGCAGGAAGCCGTAGGCGCCGAGCTTCAGCATGATGGCCGCCAGCACGGCAGAGCCGCCGGTGGGCGCCTCGACGTGCACGTCGGGCAACCACGTGTGGACCGGCCACATCGGCACCTTGACAGCGAATGCAGCGAAGAAGGCGAAGAACAGGAAGGTCTGCACGCTGCCCGTCAGAGGCAACTGGTGCCACGTCAGGATGTCGAAACTGCCGCCGGATTTGTTGTACAGAAAAATCAGCGCGACAAGCATCAGCAGCGAGCCGAGCAGCGTGTACAGAAAGAACTTGAAGGCCGCGTAGATCTTGTTCGGCCCGCCCCAGATTCCGATGATGAGGTACATCGGAATCAGCGTGGCTTCGAAGAAGACGTAGAAAAGCAGCCCGTCCAGCGCGGAGAACACGCCGATCATGAAGCCCGACAAGATCAGGAACGCACCCATGTACTGGTTCACCCGCTCGGTGATCACCTCCCAAGCAGAGATCACCACGACGACGGTGATGAACGACGTCAGCAGCACCAGCCACATCGAGATGCCATCGATGCCCAGGTGGTAATTGACGTGGAAGCGATCGATCCAGCCCTCTTTTTCGACGAACTGCATCGCGGCGCTGCCGTTCTGGAAGCGCGTGAAAAGCGGAATCGTGACGATGAAGCTCAGGATGGAGCCAATCAAAGCGATCCAGCGCACAGCCGTCGCATGCTCGTCACGGCCAAAAGCCAGCAACACGGCGCCGAATGCAATCGGCACCCAAATGGCAAGGCTCAACAAACCCATTTTTATTTTTCTCCAGCGCTCGGCAATTTAGCGGTTGAACCAGACGAAGTACGTCATCAAAACGAAGATGCCCACCAGCATCGCGAAAGCGTAGTGGTAGATGTAGCCGGACTGCAGCCAGCGCACCGCACCGGAAATGCGACCGACCAGCTTCCATGAGCCATTGACGAGGGCGCCATCGATGATGGCTTGGTCGCCGCCCTTCCACAGACCGGTGCCGAGTGCCCGCGCACCGCGCGCGACGATGTTTTCGTTGATCCAGTCGAGGTAATACTTGTTCTCGAGCAGGCGGTAGACCGGACCGCACGTGCGCTTGATCGCCGCCGGCAAGGCCGGATTGATCATGTACATGTACCAGGACAACACGACGCCCGCCAGCGCGAGCCAGAACGGCAGCGCGGTGAAACCGTGCAGGGCCATGCCGACGGCTGAACCGGCGTGCTCGAAGCCTTGCGCCAATTCCTCCATCGCCGGATGCTTTTCCGCATTGATCAGGATCGCGTCCTTGAAGAAGCCGCCGTACAACATTGGCTTGATCGTGAGGAAGCCGATCACCACGGATGGGATGGCCAGCAACACGAGCGGCAGCCAAACCACCCAAGGTGACTCGTGCGGCTTGGCGTGCGGATCATGGCCGTGGGCGTCGTGCGACACGTTGGGCTCGTCGTGGCTTGCGTGTTCGTCGTGCGCGTCATGCGTCGCGTGTGCATCGTGATGCGTGTCCGGATTCTGGTCGTAGCGCTCTTTGCCATGAAACACCAGGAAGTAGAGCCGGAACGAATAGAACGCGGTGATGAATACACCGGCCAGCACGGCAAAGTAGGCAAAGCCGGAACCCCACAAATGGCTCTCGTGCACCACTTCGATGATGCTGTCCTTGGAGTAGAAGCCGGCGAAGAACGGCGTGCCAATCAGCGCCAGCGAGCCGAGCAGGAAGGTGATCCAGGTGATCGGCATGTACTTGCGCACGCCGCCCATCCAGCGGATGTCCTGGTTGTGGTGCATGCCGATGATGACCGAGCCGGCGCCGAGAAACAGCAGTGCCTTGAAGAAGGCGTGCGTCATCAGGTGAAACACCGCGACCGAATAGGCCGAGGCGCCGAGCGCGACCGTCATGTAACCGAGCTGCGACAGCGTCGAGTACGCGATGACGCGCTTGATGTCGTTCTGGATGATTCCGAGGAACCCCATGAACAGCGCGGTGATAGCACCGATCACCATGATGAAACTCAACGCGGTGTCGCTCAACTCGAACAGCGGCGACATGCGCGCCACCATGAAAATGCCGGCTGTCACCATGGTTGCCGCGTGGATCAATGCCGAGATCGGAGTCGGGCCTTCCATCGAATCGGGCAGCCAGACGTGCAGCGGAAACTGCGCACTCTTGCCCATCGCGCCGATGAACAGGCAGATGCAGATCACGGTGATCAGCATCCAGTCGGTACCGGGAAAGGTGAGCGTGGCCAAGCTATCGGCCTTGAGGAAGGCTTCACCGTAGTTCAGCGTGCCAGCGTACGCCGCGACCAGTCCGATGCCCAGGATGAAGCCGAAGTCGCCCACTCGGTTGACCAGAAACGCCTTCATATTCGCGAAGATGGCTGTCGGCTTGTTGAACCAGAAGCCGATCAACAGATACGACACCAGACCCACCGCCTCCCAGCCGAAGAACAACTGCAGCATGTTGTTGCTCATGACGAGCATCAGCATCGAGAAGGTGAACAGCGAGATGTACGAGAAGAAGCGGTTGTAGCCTTCGTCTCCTTCCATGTAGCCGATGGTGTAGATGTGCACCATGAGCGAGACGAAGGTGACGACGCACATCATCATCGCGGTCAGGCCGTCGACCAGAAAGCCGACTTCCATCTTCAGGCCGCCGACCACCATCCATTCGTACAACGTCGCGTTGAAACGAGCGCCATCGACGACGACGCTTTTAAGCGTCAGGGCCGAAATGACGAAAGCTACCAGGACGCCGAGGATGGTCAGCCAATGCGTGACTTTGCGACCGATGTGATTGCCGCCGAACTTCGTGCCGAAAAGACCGGCGATGACGGAGCCGACCAGCGGCGCCAGGGGAACCGCCAGCAGGGTGGATGCAGAAAGCGTTGCGCTCATGGTTGAAACTCTTAGCCCTTGAGCGAGTTGAGCTCGTCGACATTGATGTTCGACTTGTTGCGGAACAGCAGTACGAGCAACGCCAAGCCGATGGCCGACTCGGCAGCGGCCACCGTCAGAATGAAGAACACGAAAATCTGACCATGCATGTCGCCGAGGTAGTACGAGAACGCGACGAAGTTGGTGTTGACCGCAAGAAGCATCAGCTCGATGCACATCAAGAGAACGATCAGGTTCTTACGGTTCAGAAAGATACCGATGACAGACAACGCGAAGAGCATCGCACCCAGCGATAGAAAGTGTCCGAGCGAAAGTGTCATGCCTTGGTGCCCCCTGTCGCAGATGTCGTGGGTGCTGCGGCTGCGGCAGATGCAGCAGGTGTGGCCGGCACGACCGGTTGTGCCGGCTGCGTGACGCCCATTTGCACGACGCGCACGCGGTCGCGCGCCTTGACGCGGACCTGATCCGACGGGTTCATGTGCTTGCTGTCCTTGCGTGTGCGCAACGTCAGCGCGATAGCGGCAATGATGGCGACCAGCAAGATGACGGCCGCAATTTCAAGCGGATAGAGATACTGGCTGTACAGCAGCTTGCCGAGTTCCAGCGTGTTCGAACTGTCGGCAGCCGAAGCCATGGCATGCGGCGACTCGTTGAGGCGGAAACCGCCCATCAACACGCCGGCCATCTCGAGCGCGATGATCGCGCCGACCGCCGCCGCCAACGGAAAGTGCTTCCAAAAGCCCTCACGCAAGCTGTCGACATTGATGTCGAGCATCATCACTACGAACAGAAACAAAACCATCACCGCGCCGACGTAAACCAACACCAGCGCGATGGCCAGAAACTCGGCACGCAGCAACAGCCAGATAGCAGACGCCTGGAAAAATGCAAGCACCAAATACAGCGCCGCGTACACGGGATTGCGCGATGTGATGACGCGGAAGGATGCAAACAGCAGCACCGCGGCAAATAGATAAAACAGACCGGTCTTGACGTCCATGGAGCGAGTTCGTTGCGAGTTTCGGGCCAGTCCGCGTTAGCGGTATTTGGCGTCGGCAGCCTTGTTGGCCGCGATCTCTTTTTCGTAGCGATCGCCCACGGCCAGCAACATGTCTTTGGTGAAGTACAGGTCGCCGCGTTTCTCACCGTGGTATTCGAAGATGTGCGTTTCGACAATCGAATCGACCGGGCAACTCTCTTCGCAGAAGCCGCAAAAGATGCACTTGGTCAGGTCGATGTCATAGCGCGTGGTGCGGCGCGAGCCGTCGTCACGCACATCGGTTTCGATGGTGATCGCCAGCGCGGGGCAGACGGCCTCGCACAGCTTGCAGCCGATGCATCGCTCTTCCCCGTTCTCGTAGCGGCGAAGTGCATGCAGGCCACGAAAGCGCGGCGACTGCGGCGTCTTTTCTTCTGGGAACTGGACCGTGATCTTGCGGGCGAAAGCATATTTTCCGGTGATCGCCAAGCCCTTGAACAACTCGAACAGCATGAAACTGCCGAGAAAGTCTTTCAAGGAGAAAGGCGCGGACGGGATCGTAGAAGAGCGCGCAATCGCGCTGGCGGTGGGCGCAGTCATGGCAGTTCTGTTTATTTCCAAATGTTGAAAGGGGTCTGCATCCAGGCGCCGACCACGACCAGCCACACGAGCGTGATCGGAATGAAGATCTTCCAACCGAGCCGCATGATCTGGTCATAGCGAAAACGCGGGAAGGTCGAGCGAACCCACAGGAACATCGTGACCACGCAGAAGGTCTTGATGCCCAGCCAGATCCAGCCCGGAATGAAGCTGAGGAACTCGAACGGCGGCAACCAGCCGCCCAGGAACAGGATGACGGTCAGGATCGAAACCAGCCACATGTTGGCGTATTCGGCCAGAAAGAACATGGCAAAGCTCATGCCCGAGTACTCGATCATGTGGCCCGCGACGATCTCGGACTCGCCTTCGACCACGTCGAACGGGTGGCGGTTGGTCTCTGCCAGGCCGGAGATGAAGTAGACGACGAAGATTGGCAGCAAGGACAACCAGTTCCACGACAGCAAACCGACGCCCATCGATGCGAAGGTGCCCCTGCCCTGCCCCATCACGATGTCGGTCATGTTGAGACTGGCCGACACCATCAGCACGACGACGAAGCAGAAGCCCATCGCGATTTCGTAGCTGACCATTTGCGCCGATGCGCGAAGTGCACCAAGGAACGCGTACTTCGAATTTGAAGCCCAACCAGCAATGATCACGCCATAGACCTCCAGCGAGGTGATGGCCATGACGAACAGCAGCCCGGCATTGATGTTGGCCAACGCGACTTCAGGCCCAAACGGAATCACCGCCCAAGCCGCCAGGGCCGGCATGATCGTCATGATCGGGCCGAGCAGGAACAGGCCTTTGTTGGCGACCGTCGGAATGATGATTTCCTTGGTCATCAATTTGAGCGCGTCCGCGATAGGCTGCAGCAAGCCGAGCGGGCCGGTGCGGTTTGGACCAATGCGGATTTGCGTGAAGCCGATCGCCTTGCGTTCCCACAGCGTGAGGTAGGCCACGGCGCCCATCAACGGCAACACCACCACGACGATTTTGATGAGCGTCCAGACGATTGGCCAGACCACGGCGGTCCACCAGCCAGCCCCGATCAGGCCATGGCCGAAGCCAAAAATCGCGTCGATCATGATGCCAGCGCCTCTGCGGCCGGGACTGCTTGGTGCCGGTCGTAGGTGCTGCGAGCATCAGCGGTGAGTTGCAGCGACGGCGCGCGCCGGACGATGGAGTCGAGCTGATAGATGCTGGCCACCACGGGTGCCGCAGCAGCTTCGTTCGACGCTGCTGCAACGGCTTGCGTAGCATTGCTCAGCTTGTCGGCCGACACCTGCGTGCCCTCGCCAATACTGCGAAGCACGTCTGCCGTCGACTCGAATGCGAAGCCTTGAAGACCGAGCAAATTGGCAAGCACGCGCAACACTTTCCACGCCGGACGCGCTTCGCCGAGCGGCTTGACCACCGCATGGAAACTTTGCAGCCGTCCTTCGGCGTTGACGAACGTACCCGGTGTTTCTGTGAACGGCGCGATGGGCAACAGCACATCGCTGAATTCCAGATTGGCCTTGAACGGGCTCAACGTCACGACCATCTGAGCATTGAACAGAGCATCGGATGCCGCAGCGCCGATGGCGGAATCGAACACCGGTTCGTTGTTGAGAATCAACGCCGCCTTGAGGCCGCCCGCCATCATTTGCGCGGCGTTCAGGCCATTGCTCTTCGGCATCGCGCCGACGAGTTGGGCGCCGACGGTATTGGCCGCTTCGGTGAGGTAACCGACGCTCGCGCCGGTTTGTGCGCCAATCCACTGGGCCAGCGCAAGCAGCGCTCCCGCGTCGGCGTGGTGTGCGGCGGCATTGCCTAGCAGGATGGCTTTGCGCTCGCCACTGAGCAGCGACTTTGCAATGGCTTGCGCCACATCGCTCGGCGCGTCTTTGCTTTCGACTGGCGAGGTAGTGCCAGCGCTTTGCCCGATGGCGGAAGCGATGCCTGCCAATGCGGCGAACCATTGTTCGGCGCCAACGCGCACAACGCTGGCCGCCTTCATAGCCCACGCGTCGTCATCGGCCATCAACGTGGACGACGTGATGACGCTGAGCGCCCCGCCCTTGCGCACAGATTGACGAATGCGCTGTGCAAACAGCGGGTGCTCTTTACGCAGGTTCGAACCGATGACCAGCACGCGCTGTAGTTGCGACAACGATGCGATCGATGTGCCGAGCCAACGAATACCTTCGAACGCGCCGAACTCTGCATTGCGCAGGCGGTAGTCGATGTTGTCGCTGCCGAGTTCGCGTGTCAGCAGGGTCGCTAGCTGCAGTTCTTCGAGCGTGCTGTGCGGGCTGACCAGCGTGCCGATGCTTTGCGGGCCGTGATCGGTCTTAATCTGCTTCAACCCGTTGGCGACGTATTCGAGCGCGGTTTGCCAGTCGACTTGCTGCCATTGGCCACCCTGCTTCAGCATGGGCTGCGTCAGGCGCTCAGGGCCGTTGAGCGCTTCATACGAGAAACGGTCGCGGTCGGCGATCCAGCATTCGTTGACATCTTCGTTCTCCAGCGGAACGACGCGCATCACCTTGTTGTTCTTGACCTGAACGATCAGGTTGGCACCGGTCGAGTCGTGCGGACTCACCGACTTGCGGCGCGACAGTTCCCACGTGCGGGCACTGTACCGAAACGGCTTGCTGGTCAGTGCGCCGACCGGACAGATGTCGATCATGTTGCCGGACAGTTCGGAGTCGACAGAGTCACCGACGAAGGTTTCGATCTCGGCGTGCTCGCCACGGTGCGACATGCCGAGCTCCATCACGCCTGCCACCTCCTGGCCGAAGCGGACACAGCGCGTGCAATGGATGCAGCGGCTCATCTCTTCCATGCTGATCAACGGGCCGACGTCCTTGTGAAAGACCACGCGCTTTTCTTCTTCGTAGCGCGAGCTCGATCCACCGTAGCCGACCGCCAGGTCCTGCAACTGGCATTCGCCGCCCTGGTCGCAGATCGGGCAGTCGAGCGGATGGTTGATGAGCAAAAACTCCATCACGGACTGCTGCGCCTTGATGGCCTTGTCGCTTTTGGTACGAACGATCATGCCTTGCGTCACAGGCGTGGCGCAGGCCGGCATCGGCTTGGGCGCCTTCTCGACGTCGACCAGGCACATGCGGCAGTTGGCCGCGATGCTGAGCTTCTTGTGATAGCAGAAGTGCGGGATGTACGTCCCCGCCTTGTCGGCCGCATGCATGATCATGCTGCCCTCGATGATGTCGACCTTCTTGCCGTCGAGTTCGATTTCAACCATTTTTGTTTACCGGGCCTCAGGCTTTGGCAGCCGCTTTGGGCGCGTAGCCCGGAATCAGTGCCTCGAACTCGTGGCGGAAGTGCTTGATCATGGCGCGCACCGGCATTGCGGCAGCGTCGCCCAATGCGCAAATCGTGCGACCCTGGATGTTGTCGGCGACGGAGTTGAGCAGGTCCATGTCGGTCTGCTTGCCGAGTCCGTTGTGGATGCGGTCGACCACCCGCCAGAGCCAGCCCGTGCCTTCGCGACACGGCGTGCATTGACCGCACGACTCGTGCATGTAGAAGTACGACAAGCGGCGTAGCGACTCGACCATCGAACGGCTGTCGTCCATGACGATGACCGCGCCCGAGCCGAGCATCGAGCCGGCCTTGGCAATGGAGTCGTAGTCCATCGTGCAATCCATCATGATTGCCGCCGGCAGCACCGGTGATGACGAACCACCGGGGATCACCGCCTTGAGCGTGCGGCCCTTGCGAACGCCGCCTGCCAGTTCCAGAAGCTTGCTGAACGGCGTGCCCATTGGCACTTCATAGTTGCCGGGCAACTCGACATCGCCGCTGACCGAATAGATCTTGGTGCCGCCGTTGTTCGGCTTGCCGCATTCGAGGTAAGCCGGCCCGCCGTTGCGGATGATCCACGGCACGGCTGCAAACGTCTCGGTGTTGTTGATCGTCGTCGGCTTGCCGTAGAGACCGAAGCTAGCCGGGAACGGCGGCTTGAAGCGCGGCTGACCCTTCTTGCCTTCGAGCGATTCGAGCAAGGCGGTTTCTTCACCGCAGATGTACGCGCCAAAACCATGCGCTGCGTGCAACTGGAAGTTGTACGTGCTGCCCATGATGCCGTCGCCAAGGTAGCCGGCAGCGCGTGCCTCTTCCAGCGCTTCTTCGAAGCGGTCGTAGCTCGTGAAGATCTCGCCGTGGATGTAGTTGTAGCCGACACTGATACCCATCGCGAATGCGGCGATCGCCATGCCTTCGATCACGATGTGCGGATTGAACTGGAGGATGTCGCGGTCCTTGCAGGTTCCGGGCTCGCCCTCGTCCGAGTTGCAGACAAGATACTTCTGGCCCGGAAACTGGCGCGGCATGAAGCTCCACTTGAGCCCCGTCGGAAAGCCGGCGCCGCCGCGGCCACGCAAGCCCGATGCCTTGACTTCGGCGATCACCTGGTCAGAGGTCATGCCCTCGCCCAGGATTTTGCGCAATGCTGCGTAGCCGCCGCGCGCTTCGTAGTCGGACAGGCGCCAATTGGTGCCATCGAGCCCGGCGTAGATCTGTGCGCCGATATGTCGGTCATGGAAACAGGTCTGAACGCCCGTTGCCTGAAACTGTGAAAGCACTTGATCGGGCGACATCAGGAAGCCTCTCCGGTGGTTGCACCGCGCAAACCGTCAATGAGTTGATCGAGCTTTTCGTTGCTCATGAAGCTGCACATCGTGCGGTCGTTGACCAGCATGACCGGCGAGTCTGCGCAGGCGCCCAGACACTCGCTTTGCTGCAGCGTGAAGAAACCGTCGGCCGTGGTGCCGCCCATCACGATACCCAGCTTCTTTTCGAGATGCGCCAGCGCCTTGGCGCCATCGCGCAGCAGGCACGGCAGGTTGGTGCACACGTTGAGCTTGTACTTGCCCACCGGATGCTGGTTGTACATGTTGTAGAAGGTCGTCACCTCATGCACCGCAATCGGCGCCATGCTGAGGTACTCAGCTACATCACGCTCGCGCTGCAGGCTCACGAAGCCTTCTTCCTGCTGGATAAACGCCAGGCAAGCCATCACTGCAGAGTCTTTGCCTGCAGGCGGGTACTTGGCAACTTCTCGCGCGAACTTGTCTAGCATCTCTTTCGACAGAGGCGCCGACGCATGCTTCAAGGTGTCTGAATTCATAGGTTGAATCACCTGTCAATTTCGCCGAACACGATGTCCATCGTGCCGATCACGGCGACGGCATCGGCAATCATGTGACCACGCGCCATCTCGTCGAGCGCAGCCAAATGCGGAAAACCTGGCGGCCGGATCTTGAGGCGGTATGGCTTGTTGGCACCGTCGCTCACCAGGTAGATGCCGAACTCGCCCTTGGGGTGCTCGACAGCGGCATACGCCTCGCCTTCGGGCACATGAAACCCTTCGGTGAAAAGCTTGAAGTGGTGGATCAACTCCTCCATGTTCGCCTTCATCGATTCGCGCGCCGGTGCCGCCACCTTATGGTTGGCGGTTATCACGGGGCCATCGTTCGTGCGCAACCAGGCAGAGCACTGCTGGATGATCCGATTGGCCTGGCGCATCTCTTCGATGCGAACCAGATAGCGGTCATAGCAGTCGCCAGTCTTGCCGATGGCAATGTCGAAATCCATCTGGTCGTAGACGTCGTAAGGCTGCTTCTTGCGCAGATCCCATTCGATGCCGGAACCACGCAACATCGGACCAGTAAAGCCGAGGTTCAACGCGCGCTCCGGCGTCACGACGCCAATACCTACCGTGCGTTGTTTCCAGATGCGGTTGTCGGTGAGAAGTGTTTCGTACTCGTCGACCATCTTCGGAAAGCGCTTGCTGAAATCGTCGATGAAATCAAGCAACGATCCCTGGCGATTTTCGTTCAGCCGATCAATCGCCTTGGCGTTCTTGATCTTGCTGACCTTGTATTGCGGCATCGCATCCGGCAAGTCGCGATACACGCCGCCAGGACGGAAATAAGCGGCATGCATGCGGGCGCCTGACACCGCTTCATACATGTCGAACAGGTCTTCACGCTCGCGGAAGCAGTAGATAAGCACGTTCATGGCACCGCAGTCCAGACCATGCGCACCCAGCCACAGCAGGTGGTTCAGCAACCGCGTAATCTCAGCGAACATGACACGGATGTACTGCGCCCGGATGGGCACATCGAGGTCAAGAAGCTTCTCGATGGCAAGGCAATACGCGTGCTCGTTGCTCATCATCGACACGTAGTCGAGGCGGTCCATGTAGGGGAGCGACTGAATGAACGTGCGCGACTCGGCGAGTTTTTCAGTCGCGCGGTGCAGCAGACCGATGTGCGGATCGGCGCGCTGTATGACTTCGCCGTCGAGCTCGAGCACGAGGCGCAGCACACCGTGCGCCGCCGGATGCTGCGGGCCGAAATTCAGCGTGTAATTCTTGATTTCGGCCATCAGTGCAGTCCGCCGTAGTTGTCTTCGCGAATCACGCGTGGAGTGACCTCTCGCGGCTCGATCGAGACGGGCTGATAGACGACTCGCTTCTGCTCGGCGTCATAGCGCATTTCGACGTGGCCCGACACCGGGAAGTCTTTGCGGAACGGATGGCCGATGAATCCGTAGTCGGTCAGGATGCGGCGCAAGTCGTCATGCCCTTCGAACACGATGCCGTATAGGTCGAAGGCCTCGCGCTCAAACCAGGTCGCGGCACTCCATACAGGCTGCAAAGAATCGACGACCGGCAAATCTTCGTTGGGCGCGAACACCTTGAGTCGCACACGCTGATTCAGGCTGACCGAAAGCAGGTGCGTCACGACGCAAAAGCGTTCGCCCTGCCATTCCCCGTCGCGGTACTCGGAGTAGTCAAGCCCGCACAAATCGATGAGCTGCTCGAAGCGGCAGGCAGGCGCATCGCGCAGCATGACTGCCGCTTCAATGTAATCGGTAGCGTCGACCACCACAGTCACTTCACCCAAAGCCAGCTTGATGCTCTTGGCCTTGACGCCCAGCGTCTCGGTGATGTTCGCCAGAAGCGCGTCGGGCGAAATTGCAAAGTCCGTCATCGTTTGCAATTCCTCAAGCGCGGGCAATGGTGTTGGTGCGGCGAATTTTTTGCTGCAACTGGATCACTCCGTACAGCAGTGCCTCGGCGGTGGGCGGGCAGCCCGGCACATACACGTCGACAGGGACGATGCGGTCGCAACCACGCACGACGGAATAGCTGTAATGGTAGTAACCGCCGCCATTGGCACACGATCCCATCGAGAGCACCCAACGCGGCTCGGGCATCTGGTCGTAGACTTTGCGCAAGGCAGGCGCCATCTTGTTGCAGAGCGTGCCCGCAACGATCATCAGATCGGACTGACGCGGACTCGGCCGAAACAACATGCCGAAACGGTCGATGTCGTAGCGGGCCGCGCCTGCATGCATCATTTCAACTGCGCAGCAGGCCAGACCGAATGTCATCGGCCACAGTGATCCGGTCTTCGCCCAATTCACCACTGAGTCGTATGTGGTGGTGACGAAGCCTTCTTTCATGACGCCTTCAATGGCCATTGCGCAAATTCCTTTTCATTCCCAATCCAGGGCGCCTTTTTTCCACTCGTAGGCGAAGCCCACGACGAGGATGGCGAGAAAGATCATCATTGCCCAGAAGCCAACGGCCCCGATCTCCTTGAGGGCAATAGCCCATGGAAACAGGAAGGCAATTTCCAGATCGAACAAGATAAAGAGAATAGCGACCAGGTAATAGCGCACATCGAATTTCATGCGTGCATCCTCGAAGGCTTCAAAACCGCACTCGTAGGGCGCGTTTTTTGCGGCGTCAGGGCGGTTGGGACCGAGGACGTAACCGATAGCTTGGGGGAGGATGCCGACGCCGACGCCGACCAGGATGAACAGCAGGACTGGAAGGTAGGAATCGAGATTCATCGGATGTTTTTATCACCGCTTGCCACCGACACACCGCAACGTGGTCGTTGCTGCGTGTCGGTGAGATTTGGTGCGGTCGGCGAGACTCGAACTCGCACAGCTTTCGCCACTACCCCCTCAAGATAGCGTGTCTACCAATTTCACCACGACCGCGGTTTTTTCTGTCCGGATGGCATGAGGAACCCGTGAAGGTTTGGCTTTCCAGACAGCTTAAGAGTTTACCCTCAAATGCAGCGTTTTCTGTTGGCACGTCGCACCGAAAGCAACATCATTACTTCGACGGAATCTGCGCAGCTCCCGATGCCGGTGCGGCCGGTGCCGATGCTGGTGCAGGCGCACTGCTCGACGGGATCTGCGACGCTGCGCCCGCCGCCGGTGCAGCAGGTGCGCCGATCGCAGCGCGCTCCAGCAAACTATCACCGCCAGTGGGACGCGCGTGGCTGAAATAGGCCAACAGCAAGGTGCACACGAAGAAGACCGCAGCAAGCACAGCCGTAGTGCGCGAAAGAAAGTTCGCACTCCCGCTGGCGCCGAAGAGGCTACCGGCACTGCCGCTGCCAAACGCCGCGCCCATGTCGGCGCCCTTGCCATGTTGAATCAGGATGAGGCCGATCATCACGAGCGCCGACAGCATCTGCACGCCGACCAAAAGATTGAGGACTATGTTCATTCGTTTTTACTCCAGGGGTTGCAGCGCGCTCAGGCGGCTGCGGCAATGATTTGCAAAAAGTCAGAGGCCTTGAGCGATGCGCCGCCAATGAGGCCGCCGTCGATGTCAGCTTGCGCGAGCAGTTCTGCAGCGTTCGCTGCGTTCATGCTGCCGCCGTAAAGGATGCGGATGCCGGCAGCGTGTTCACTGGCCGCGTGGTGCAACTGCGCACGCAACACCGCATGTACCGCTTGCGCTTGTTGGGGCGTAGCCGTCTTGCCTGTACCGATAGCCCATACGGGCTCGTACGCTACGACGATTTCGCTGATGCAATGCCCGTTCACATGGATCACTGCGGCCAGCTGCCGCTTGACGACTTCCTCGGTTTGGCCTGCTTCGCGCTGCGTCAATGTTTCGCCGACGCAGATGATCGGCGTGATGCCGTTGGCCAACGCTGCCGCGGCCTTTGCGGCAACGACTTCGTCAGTTTCACCGTGGTATTGCCGACGCTCCGAGTGGCCGACGATCGCATAGCGAACGCCGAACTCTTTCAGCATCGCGGCCGATTGCTCACCGGTGAAAGCGCCCTGAGGATGCGCAGAGATGTCTTGCGCGCCCAAAGCGAGCTTGGAGCCGGCGATCAACGACTGCACTTGCGCGAAGTATGGCGCCGGAGCGCAAAGCGCCACATCGCATTCAATATTGCCAAGGCCTTGCAGAAGCGCGCGCACCAACGTCTCGTTGACATCGAGGCCACCGTTCATCTTCCAATTACCGGCAATCAACTTGGCGTGTTTCGTCATCGCATTCACCACGTCAACACGATCTTGCCGATGTGCTGGTTCGATTCCATCAACGTATGAGCCTGCGAAGCGCCACTCGGTTCGCCAACAGCTGCAAAAGTGCTGTGAATGACAGGCTTGATCGCGCCAGATTCGAGCAACGGCCAGACATTTTCGCGCAGCGACTTGGCGATGGCACCCTTGAAGGCGATCGGCCTCGGTCGCAATGTCGAACCGGTCACGGTGAGCCGACGGCGCAGCACGAGCCCTGCATTGAACTCGCTGTTCACGCCACCCTGTACCGCGATCATCACGAGACGGCCGTCTTCGGCCATGCATTCGATCTCGCGCGCGACGTAGCTGCCGGCGACCATGTCGAGAACGACATCGACGCCCTTACCGCCCGTGATCGTCTTCACCTCCGCCACGAAATCGGCGGTCTTGTAGTTGATGGCGTGATCCGCGCCCAGCTTCCGGCAGGCAGCACACTTTTCATCGCTGCCAGCCGTGACGATTACGGTTGCACCAAACGCCTTGGCAATTTGAATCGCCGTGACGCCAATGCCGCTCGAACCGCCCTGGATCAACAACGTTTCGCCCTTTTGCAGCCGCCCGCGGTCGAACACATTGCTCCACACGGTGAAGAAGGTTTCAGGCAAAGACGCAGCATCTACTTCGCTCCAGCCCTTGGGCACCGGAAGGCATTGCGCTATCGGCGCCACACAATATTCAGCGTAGCCGCCGCCCGCTACGAGTGCGCAAACGGCATCGCCGATAGCAAAGCCTGCCTCGGCCATCGCTTCGGGATCGCCTGAGAGGATGCGCCCCGCCAATTCGAGGCCCGGCAGATCGGACGCACCGGGCGGCACTGGATAGTGACCCGTGCGTTGCAACACGTCGGGCCGGTTGACGCCGCTCGCGACCACGCGAATCAGCAGTTCGCCCGCGCCGGCCACCGGCTCCGGACGTTCCACCACGCGCAGCACCTCGGGAGCGCCGTACGAACTGATTTCAATGGCTTTCATGATCTTTCCAGGCTGCAGCGCCTGCCTCGTGGACAGGCGCGGGCTCCCGTGAGAAGGCAGCGGTAGTGGCTCCAAAGCCAACACCGCTGCGCCCTTCTCACTCTTGCGATTCGCGAGGTGCTTGCTCGGCGACAGGCGCCGGCTGGTCATTGCGCGAGTCGCTACGCGGCTCATTGCGCTGCTCGTTGTTGAAACGCGGCTGACGCTCACCACGGTCACCACTGCGGTCACCACGGTCTGAGCGCTCACGGCGCTCGCCACCACGGTCTTCACGCGGCGCGCGTTCCTGGAACTCCATGCCAGCCGGACGCTCCGTCAGTGCCTTCATCGACAGCTTGACGCGACCCTTTTCGTCGGTCTCCAACACCTTGACCTTGACGATCTGGCCTTCGGTCAAATAGTCCTGCACCCGCTCGACGCGTTCGTGCGCGATCTGGCTGATATGCAGCAAGCCATCCTTGCCCGGGAGCAGGTTGATGAGCGCGCCGAAATCCAGAATTTTGGTGACCGGGCCTTCGTAGATCTTCCCGATTTCGACTTCGGCGGTGATTTGCTCGATGCGCTTCTTCGCTTCTTCGGCCTTGGCCGGATCGGTCGAAGCGATCGTGATGGTGCCGTCTTCGTCGATGCTGATCTGCGTGCCGGTTTCTTCCTGCAGGCCGCGGATGACAGCGCCGCCCTTGCCGATCACATCGCGGATTTTTTCCGGGTTGATCTTGAGGGTCATGAGACGCGGTGCAAAGCTAGAAATTTCGGTCTTGGCTTCGCCCATCGCTTCCTGCATCTTGCCCAGGATGTGCATGCGCGCTTCCTTGGCTTGCGCCAGCGCAACCTGCATGATTTCCTTGGTGATGCCTTGGATCTTGATGTCCATCTGCAACGCGGTAATGCCGTTGGTCGTGCCGGCCACCTTGAAGTCCATGTCGCCCAGATGATCTTCATCGCCCAGGATGTCGGTCAGCACCGCGAACCGGTTGTCTTCCTTGATCAGGCCCATGGCGATGCCGGCGACGTGCGCCTTCATCGGCACGCCGGCATCCATCATCGACAGGCAGCCGCCGCAGACCGAGGCCATCGACGACGAACCGTTCGATTCCGTAATTTCCGAGACCACGCGAATGGTGTACGGAAATTCTTCCTTGGTCGGCAGCATCGCGGCGAGCGCACGCTTGGCCAAACGGCCGTGACCGATTTCGCGGCGCTTGGTCGAACCCATGCGGCCGGTTTCGCCGGTGGCAAAGGGAGGCATGTTGTAGTGGAACAGGAAGCGGTCTTCGTACTCGCCGGCCAGCGCGTCGATGCGCTGTGCATCGCGTTCGGTGCCCAGCGTCGTGATGACCAGCGCCTGCGTCTCACCACGGGTGAACAAGGCCGAGCCGTGCGTGCGCGGCAGCACTGAGTTACGAATTTCGATCGGGCGCACGGTGCGCGTGTCGCGACCGTCGATGCGGGGTTCACCCGACAGGATTTGGCTGCGAACGATCTTCGATTCGATAGAAAACAACAAGTCGTTGACCTTGCCGGCATCGAACGGTTCGCCGCTCGCCTTCAGCGATGCCATGACACTGGCGTTCGCTTCGCGCAGCGCTTGCGTACGCGCTTGCTTGCTGCGGATCTGATAGACCGCGCGTAGTTTTTCTTCGGCCAGACCCTTGACCTTCGAGACGAAGGCTTCGTCCTCGGCGGGTGCCGTCCAGTCCCACATCGGCTTACCGGCGTCACGCACCAGTTCGTGAATCGCATTGATTGCGATGTTGGCCTGCTCGTGCCCGAACACCACGCCACCGAGCATGATTTCCTCGGACAGTTGCTTGGCTTCCGACTCGACCATCAGCACAGCGGCTTCGGTGCCGGCGACGACCAGATCCATCAGCGAATCCTTGCGTGCTGTCTGACCCGGGTTCAGCACGTACTGGCCGTTGATGTAGCCGACACGTGCGGCGCCGATCGGTCCGCTGAAAGGAATACCGGAAATCGACAGCGCGGCGCTGACGCCGATCATGGCAGCGATATCGGCGTCGATTTCAGGGTTGAGCGACAGCGTGTGGATGACCACGTGCACTTCGTTCAAAAAGCCTTCCGGGAACAACGGGCGGATCGGGCGATCGATCAGGCGGCTGGTCAGCGTTTCGTGTTCGCTTGGCTTGGCTTCGCGCTTGAAGAAGCTGCCGGGGATCTTGCCCGCAGCGTAGGTCTTCTCGATGTAGTCGACGGTCAGCGGGAAGAAATCCTGGCCGGGCTTGGCCGACTTGGAAGCGACCACGGTCGCCAGGATCACGGTGCCTTCGATGTCGACGATGACTGCGCCGCCAGCCTGGCGGGCGATCTCACCGGTTTCCAGAATGACCGTCTTGTCGCCCCATTGGAACGACTTGGTGACTTTGTTGAAGAGGCTCATGTCTTACTCCTGTTTTAGCTGACGAACCCACACGGGTTCGCCGGGAGGGAGCGCTTCTCAGAACACGATGCCATTCCAGTGAAGCTCGGCTCGAACTTCAGTGGAATGACACAGCTTCGCTCTGTTTCGGCACTCCTGAATCGATTCGCGAAGCAAAAAACGCCTGAGCTAGTCGTGCTAACTCAGGCGTTTTTGCATGCGATTCGGCTTACTTGCGCAGACCCAGCTTGGCAATCAGCGCGGTGTAACGTGCGGCATCCTTCGACTTCAGATAGTCGAGGAGCTTGCGTCGGCGGCTCACCATGCGCAGCAGGCCACGGCGACCATGATGGTCTTTGGCGTGCGTCTTGAAGTGGGGTGTGAGCTCGTTGATGCGGGCGGTCAGCAGTGCGACTTGCACTTCTGGACTTCCGGTGTCGTTGGCGGCGCGGGCGTTGTCTTTGACGACTTCGGCCTTGATGGAGGCTGCGATCATTTGATATTTCCTTGTTCCGATTCCGACCAGCCCAAAGGCCTGCCCGGAGTGTTTGACTTGCGGTGTGCGCTGGAACTGCACGCACCGTGCGCCTTGCGGCATGCAAAGCCGTGGAATTATAGCTCGCCCCCAGGGCGCGCTCACTCCGTGTAGCACTCCCACCCCCTTGACCGGGGGCAACACCGGCGGCCTGGCGGAGCCAGTTCCGCGGTGTTTCACCAACGGGCGCCAGGCCTGCGGCCGGCGCCAGACGGCTGCTTC
This sequence comes from Variovorax sp. GrIS 2.14, assembly GCF_046115955.1. Classification (NCBI taxonomy): domain Bacteria; kingdom Pseudomonadati; phylum Pseudomonadota; class Betaproteobacteria; order Burkholderiales; family Comamonadaceae; genus Variovorax; species Variovorax sp. GrIS 2.14. The sequence continues at coordinate 216,341 of NZ_JBJXIA010000007.1, read as the reverse complement.
GATGCCTGTTCTACTTTTGGGCGGCCAGCCAGGTTTTTAGTCGGTCTACCCCTTGAACCAGGCGAGCGGGATCTTTGGACGCGAAGCACCAGCGGAGCCAGCCTTGGGCTTCGGGGGCAAAGGCGTTGCCGGGCGCCAGGCCCAGGCCGGCTTCTACGACGAGGCGCTTGGCGACTTGCAGGGAGTCGCCAAAGCCTTCGAGTTGGAAGAACGCGTACATGCCGCCCTTGGCCGCGGCGACGTTGACGCCGGGCACCGCCGCCAGCAACGGCACCAGCGTGTCGCGGCACAGCTTCAGGTGCGCCACCACCCGTGGCGTGATGTCGTTGCCGTGCTCGATGGCTGCGACGCCGGCGCGCTGGGTGAAGACACTGGCGCACGAAGTGTTGAATTCGATCAGCTTGCCCATGCCGTCCACCATTTCGGGCGGCATCACCAGCCAGCCAAGGCGCCAACCGGTCATGAGAAAGCTCTTGGAAAAACTGTGCGCCACCACGAGTCGGTCGTCGGGCACCGAGAGGTCGAGAAAACTAGGGGCGCAGCCATTCGGCGTCGGTTCGTAGTAAAGGCGCTCGTACACCTCGTCGGCAAGGATCCATGTGCCTGTCTCGCGGCAATGATCGAGAACGGCCTGCTGCTCGGCACGGCTCATGGTCCAGCCGGTCGGGTTGTTGGGCGCATTGACAATCAGCAGCTTGGTCTTTGATGTGATGGCTGTGCGAAGCTTGTCGAGATCGAGCGTCCACTCGCCTTGCACCGGCACCAGCGGCACGCAGACAACGTTGGCGCCGAGGATGGCAGGCTGCGCCGTCAGATTCGGCCAGACCGGCGTCACTGCGACCACCTCATCGCCTGCATCGACGAGTGCCTGCACCGCCAGCATCAGCGCGTTGACGCCGCCGGACGTGATGGCGATGCGCGACGCATCGACCGCGGGGTGCATCGCGCTGGTGTAGCGAGCAACCGCCGTGCGCAATTCGGGCAACCCGAGGTTGTGCGCATAAAACGTTTCACCGCCGTTGATCGAATCGATCGCCGCCTGACGAATCACCTCCGGCGTGACTTCGTCGCTCTCGCCGAACCAGAAGGCCAGCACGTCGTCGCGGCCGAGCCCGGCGTTGGCGACTTCGCGGATCTTGGAGGCTTCGAGGTTCTGGATTGCTTTGCGCATGTGTTGATTCCTGCCCTGTGGAAATTCGTTGACTGCCGGTGATCGATCGCTTGATTTCAGCGTTCAGGCCGCTGCATTTTGCAGGTGGTCGGCAACTCGGCGCGCGCAGCGTCGATGTTCTTCACGACGCGAAAACCGTAGCCCGAGCCTTCGACGTCGAACGGGACGCCCGGCGCGCCCAGACGGTCCATCATGCCGACGACCAGCGACTGCTGGAACTGATGGTCGCTCGCACGCATGCGCCCGTTGCGACCCGCGAGGCTGACGTTGGCCTGCTCCAGTTTCTGCGCGACCGGCATGGCCTCGACGCTCCCGGCCTGTTCGACGGCCTTGGCCAGCGCTTCGATCATCAGTTGCATCCGCATATGCACATAGTCATCGGTCGGATTCGGAAAGCGCTGCCTGAACGCACGGTAGAACGTTGCCGACTCCGGCGTCGGCACATTCGGCAGCCAGTCCGCAACGGCGAGCACGCGGCCGACGCCCGCATCCCCGATGGCGGCCGGCGCACCGAGTGCGTTGCCATAGAACGTGTAGAACTTGCCCTCGTAGCCGACCTCGCGCGCCGCCTTCACCAGCAAGGTGAGGTCATTCCCCCAATTGCCTGTAATCACCGCTTGTGCCCCACTCGACTTGATCTTCACCGCATAGGGCGCGAAGTCTTTCACGCGGCCCATCGGGTGCAGTTCATCGCCGACGATCTGCACATCGGGGCGCTGGACACCCAGTTGTCGCCGGCTCTCGCGCAACACGGCCTGGCCAAAGCTGTAGTCCTGCCCGATCAAGTAGACACGCTTGACGTCCTGATCGTCTTTCACCACGTCCATCAGGGCAGCAACGCGCATGTCGGCGTGCGCATCGAAACGAAAGTGCCAGAAGCTGCAGCGCTCGTTGGTCAGCGCCGGATCGACCGCCGAATAGTTGAGGAACAGCACGCGTTTCGAAGGATCGCGCTCGTTGTTCTTGTCGATGGCATCGACCAGCGCTGCCGCAGTGGCAGACGAGTTGCCCTGCATCACAATGCGAGCGCCGTTGTCCATGGCCGCGCGCAACGCCGACAGTGCTTCTTCGTTCTGGCCCTTGCTGTCGTAGCGATCGAGTTGGAGCATTCGTGCACCGCCCGGCAGCGGGATGCCACCGCGTGCGTTAACGCGTTCGACAGCCCACAGCAGGTTGCGAGAGACGGCTTCGCCGGTGTTTGCGAACGGGCCGCTGAGGCTCTCGATCAATGCGATACGAATCGGTGCCGGAGACTGCGCGCGAACCAGCGAAACAGCCGACAGCAATGTCGACGCGCATAGCGCCAGCGTGCTGAATTTCAAGGCCTTGCGACGCCAAATAAAGCGGGAGTTCATTGTCTTGAAACGCGTGGCGCGGTGCCTGGATAAAGTGGCAAGCGGCACTCTTGAATTGAAAGGCCGCGCAGTGTACGGGACACACGTTTCTTGCCCCCGCCGTTCACACCACCCGTGGCTTTTCTCCCAGTGCGCCTGTTCAGCGGTGCCCGTCGCCCTGGCAACGTCGAATAAGACAAACTGGAAAATTGCGCCCTGCTTTTACAGCTCGGAAAATTGTTGCCTGTGAACAACGTCACAGAGCTTCAAATCAAGTGATCTCGGGGTCTTAGCCCCTCACTAAACGCGTCAGTGACTTTTTGTTTCCGACCTTTTTTGTTTCCGAACTCACAATTAGTGCGAAGAACATCACGAAAGTTGATGTTTTTACAGACTTTTCTCTTACATCGGCGCGAGCACGTTCAGCGGGCCTTCAGGTTTGCAACGGTTTGCGACTATCGGGATGACGATGGAAACGCACTTGAAATTGGTCAATGGCAATACGCCCTCAGACACCCTCCTGGTGTTCTTGCCGGGAGCTTTTTTGCAACCCGACGCGTTCGAGCGTGAGGGGTTTGTCAGCGCTGTCCAGGAACGCAATCTGGCGGCGGACGTTTTGTTGGTCGACGCCAACGTTTCGTACTACTACGACCAGACGTTCATCGAGCGCCTGCATACCGACGTGCTCGCGCCACAACGCGCTGCCGGATACAAATCGCTCTGGCTGGTCGGAATCTCGATCGGCGGTTTCGGCGCGTTGATTCATGAGCTGGCCCGCCCTGGTGCCGTCGAAGGCATCGTGGCGCTGGCGCCATACCTCGGCCGACGCCCGCTGGGTGCGGAGATTCATAAAGCCGGTGGTCTGCGCGCTTGGAAAGCCCCGACAGGCCCCGCGCCCGACGAGGAAGTCGACCGCCAACTCTGGCCTTGGCTGCAGCAATATGCCAGCGCGAAATCTGCCGAAAAGCTGCCGCCGCTCTACCTCGGCTTTGGCTTGGCGGACCGCTTCGCTTCAAACCACCGGCTGCTGGCCGATGCGCTGCCGCAAGACCGCGTGTTCACGACGGAAGGCGGACACGACTGGCCGCAATGGTCGCAACTCTGGCGCAAGGTGCTGGATGTGTTGCCGCTGCCTTCCAGCGTCGGTGCCGACGTCGGCGCTCGACCTGTACCCCGCGGCGTTCCGGCCCACGCTACGTGGTCAGCGACGCCATTGGCCATCGCGGCTTGACGTCGAAGGCGTAGCGCTCGCTCGCCTCTTCCAGCCCCGACTGCAGCCGCATGGCCGCAGCCATGGCAATCATCGCGCCGTTGTCCGTGCACAGATGCAACTCCGGGTAGTGCACTCGCACGCCGCGCTTCGCGCACGCCGCATTCAGCTGCTCGCGCAATGCGTGGTTGGCACCTACGCCACCTGCCACCACCAGCCTGTCGAGTCCGCTTTGCTCCAGTGCAGCCATTGATTTCTTCAGCAGCACTTCGACGATCGCAGCCTGTGTCGACGCCGCGAGATCGGCCTTGCGCGTTTCCAGTTCGCCTCCCAGCTTTTTCGCTTGGGTCATTACGGCGGTCTTCAGCCCCGCGAAAGAGAAATCGAGGTCGCCACTGTGCAGCAGTGGCCGCGGCAGCTTGAACGCCATCGGATCGCCCTGCTCTGCCAGCTTGGCCAACCACGGGCCACCGGGATAGGGCAAACCCATCAGCTTGGCGCTCTTGTCGAACGCCTCGCCCGCCGCATCGTCGATGGTTTCGCCGAGCAGCTGGTAGCGACCCACGCCGTCGACCCGCATCAGTTGCGTGTGACCGCCCGACACGAGCAGTGCAACGAAAGGAAATTCGGGCGGATCGGCGCTCAGGAACGGTGAGAGCAAATGCCCCTCGAGGTGATGGACGCCGAGCACCGGCTTGCCCAGCGCCGCACCCAACGCACAGGCCACGCCCGCGCCGACCAGCAGCGCGCCCGCCAGCCCCGGCCCCCGGGTGTAGGCGACGACATCGATCTCTGCGAGCGAGCGCCCGGCCTCGGCCATGACGCCCTGCGTCAGCGGCAGCACGCGCCGGATATGGTCACGACTCGCCAGTTCGGGGACCACGCCGCCGTAGGCCTGGTGCATGGCGATCTGGCTGTGCAACGCATGCGCCTGCAACATCGGCAGTGCCGTGCCCTGCGATTCGACCAGCGCCACGCCGGTTTCGTCGCATGATGATTCGATTCCCAATAAAAGCATCCAGCGAGTTTAGGGTGGTCCCCATACCGGGGCACGGATGTTGCTGGATGCCCGTCAGTTCCTATTGCCCCACACATGAATTCAGGATTGAGCTTTCTGGTCGCAGCCAGGCGATGCGAAATCGATGAGCTAGAGCAGCTGGCGCGTACCAGCGAACTGGTCAGCACCATCGGCCGGCTGGTTCACGCGCTGCAGCGCGAGCGCGGGCTTTCCAACGTCCTGCTCGCCTCGCAAGGACGTCGCTTCGCGGCGCAACGCAGCGCCCAGATCGGTGAATGCGGACGCTTCGAACGCGAGGTTCGGGTCGGGTTCGACTTCCTCGAGAGCGAAGGCCGGCGTGCGGGCAGTGGCACTCGCCTGTTCAGCCGCATCGCCTGGGTGCTGCCCGGGCTGGACGCCCTTCCCACGCTGCGTCGCCGCATCGGTGCGCTGGAAACCAGTGCTGCAGAAGCGACAGCGGCCTTCGCGAAGCTGATTGCCGGCCTGCTGGCCGTGGTGTTCGAGGCGGCCGACGGCGCCACCGACCCAGAAATTTCGCGCCTGTTGGCGGCGATGTTCAACTTCATGCAGGGCAAGGAGTTCGCCGGCCAGGAGCGCGCCTGCGGTGCCGCGGCTTTTGCGACGGGACAGAACGATCCGCTGCGCCAGCAGCAGTGGCTTCAGCTCATCGCCGCGCAGGAGCGCTGCTTTCACGTGTTCGCCGACTTCGCCGGGCCGGCAATGAGCCAGCTCTGGCGCGAGCGCGAACCGGACGCCGAACTCGCCGAACTCGAACGTTTGCGCCGAATAGCATGCGCCGCGCCCGCCGGCGTGCCGCTCGACCCCGAACTCAGCGCGGTCTGGTTCGACTGCTGCTCACTGCGCATCGACGCCATGAAGGATGTCGAAGATCGGCTGGCCGCGGATTTGCGCGACCTGTGCCGCGACAAGACGCTGCAGGCACGCGGAGAAGCAGAGTCGTACGAGGTCCTGCTCGAGCAACTGGCCGGAGAGCCTGACACAGCTGCCACCGCTTTTTTTGACGAACCGGGCGCCGAGCCTGGCCCGCAAGTAGCCGTTGGCGGACTCACTTCCGCCGCAGCGCCGTACGGCCATCAGCTCGAACGCTCCATTCTCGAGATGATGCAGGAGCAGGCGCAACGCCTCCAGGCCATGAGCGACGAACTCGACGCCGTACGTACCGCCCTGAACGAACGCAAGCTCGTCGAGCGCGCCAAAGGCTTGCTGATGGCGCATCGTCGACTGACTGAGCCCGAGGCGCACCAGATGCTTCGGCAAACCGCGATGAACCAGAACCGGCGGGTGGTCGATGTCGCCGAATCAGTGCTTTCTATGGCCGACTACCTGCCCATCGGCAGCTGAAATGGTGCATTGCACAAACGAAGTGCGAAATTGCAATTTCGGATGAAATCTTCTCCGAAACCAATCTCAGCCTAGCTTCAATGCTATCGATTGAGTAGCAATCACGGTGGCCGCAATGCTGGCACGCTGCTTGCACTCAGCTCTCACATAGACCAACGACGGTCTCCAGGCAGGCGACATCCAATGGCGGGTGTCGCCGACCCAACGGACAAAGGCGTCCTTATCTGCATGCGCTCGCTTTCGAGCGGCACATGCGCGGTGAGGACGCCTTTTTTGTTTTTCGCTTTGCCTTTTGTCTTTGTCTTTTGGCCTTGTTCATCCTTTTCATTTTTTCGGAGTTCGCCCCTCAATGACCGATCTGCTTAAAACGAAGCTCAGTCGCCGCAAGATCTTGCAAGCCGCCGCCCTCGGCGCGGTCGGCCTCGACCCGGCTTTGCGTGCCGCCGTCTGGGCGCAAGGCTCCGACAAACCCGAGAAAGAAGAAGTCAAGATCGGCTTTATCCCGCTGACCGATTGCGCCAGCGTCGTGATGGCATCGGTGCTCGGCATCGACAAGAAGTACGGCGTGAAGATCGTGCCGAGCAAAGAGGCCAGCTGGGCCGGCGTGCGCGACAAGCTGGTCAATGGCGATCTGGACTTCGCCCACGTGCTCTACGGCCTGGTCTACGGCGTGCACCTGGGCATCGCCGGTCCCAAGAAGGACATGGCCGTGTTGATGACGCTCAACAACAACGGACAGGCCATCTCCCTGAGCAAGAAGCTGGCTGACAAGGGCGCGGTCGACGGCCCGTCGCTCGCCAAGATGATGGCCAGCGAAAAGCGCGAATACGTCTTCGCGCAAACCTTTCCAACGGGCACCCATGCGATGTGGCTCAACTACTGGCTAGCGGCCAACGGCATCAGCCCGATCCAGGACGTCAAGTCGATCGTCGTTCCGCCTCCGCAGATGGTGGCCAACATGCGCATCGGCAACATGGATGGCTTCTGCGTGGGCGAGCCCTGGAACCAGCGCGCCATCATGGACGGCATCGGCGTCACGGCTATCACGACGCAAGACATCTGGAAAGACCATCCGGAAAAGGTGCTCGGCACCACCGCCGAGTTCACCAAAAAATACCCCAACACCTGCCGCGCCGTAACGGCCGCGATTCTGGAAGCGGGCCGCTGGATCGACACCGGTCTGCAGAACAAAAACAAGATGGCCGAAACCATCGCCGAAAAGAGCTACGTCAACACCAGCGTCGACGCCATCAACCAGCGCATCCTCGGCCGCTACACCAACGGCATGGGCAAGAGCTGGGACGACCCCAACTACATGAAGTTCTACAACGACGGCGCGGTCAATTTCCCGTACCTGTCGGACGGCATGTGGTTCATGACCCAGCACAAGCGCTGGGGTTTGTTGAAAGAGCATCCGGATTACCTCAAGGTCGCGACGGAGATCAACCGCATCGACCTCTACAAGCAGGCCGCCACGGCCAGCAAGACGCCGGTGCCCAAAGACACGATGCGCACCAGCAAGTTGATGGACGGCATCGTCTGGGATGGCAAAAACCCGAAGGCCTACGCCGACGGCTTCAAGGTTCACGCTTAAGGAGCACAGCATGGTCAGCGCCGTCTTTCACTCTCCGCTCGACGCTTCCGCCGCAGTCCCGCTGCCGGCGAATGCGGCCGTCGCAACAAGCCCGGTGCGTGCGCCCGCTGCGACCCCCAGTGGCTCGGCATCGGGCGTGCGCAAGCCGCTCGACCTGCGCAAGTTCTGGATGCGCGTGCTGCCGCCGCTCGCGGGCTTCGGCATCCTGGTGCTGATCTGGGAACTGATCGCCGTACGAAGTGCCGGCACCTTTCCCGCACCGTGGGAAACCTGGCTGCAAGCGGTCAAGGTTTTCAGCGATCCGTTCTACAGCAACGGACCCAACGACCAGGGCGTGGGCTGGAACGTTCTCGCATCGCTGCAACGTGTCGCGGTGGGCTTCGGCCTGGCGGCGGCGGTCGGCATTCCGGCGGGCTTCGCGATCGGCCGCTTCGAGTTCCTGGCGCGCATGTTCAACCCGCTGATCAGCCTGCTGCGGCCGGTGTCACCGCTGGCCTGGTTGCCGATCGGCCTGCTGGTGTTCAAGGGTGCCAATCCTGCGGCCATCTGGACCATCTTCATCTGCTCGATCTGGCCGATGGTGATCAACACCGCCGTCGGCGTGCAGCGCGTGCCGCAGGACTACATGAACGTCGCCAAGGTCTTGAACCTGAGCGAGTGGAAGATCATCACCAAGATCCTGTTCCCCGCCGTGCTGCCCTACATGCTGACCGGCGTGCGCCTGGCCGTCGGCACCGCCTGGCTGGTGATCGTCGCCGCCGAGATGCTGACCGGCGGCGTCGGCATCGGCTTCTGGGTCTGGGACGAGTGGAACAACCTGAACGTGATGAACATCATCATCGCGATCTTCGTGATCGGCATCGTCGGCATGCTGCTCGAATACGCGCTCATCAAGATCGCGACCGCTTTCACGTTCGAAGAGGTGAAGTCATGAACGACGACAAGAAGTTCATCGATATCAGCGATGTCGAACAAACCTTCAAGACCGCCAAAGGCAGCTTCCAGGCGCTGCGTGACATCAACCTCACCGTGGCGAAGGGCGAATTCGTCGCACTCATCGGTCACTCGGGGTGCGGCAAGTCGACGCTGCTGAACCTGATCGCGGGTCTCACCATGCCGACGCACGGCACGCTGCTGTGCGCCAACCGGGAGATCGCCGGCCCCGGCCCCGAGCGCGCGGTGGTGTTCCAGAACCATTCGCTGCTGCCCTGGCTCACCTGCTACGAAAACATCTACCTGGGCGTCGAACGCGTGTTCGCGCCGACCGAAAATAAGGCGCAGTTGAAGGTCCGCACGGATGCGGCACTGGCGCTGGTTGGATTGACGCCGGCAACGAACAAGCGCCCTGGCGAAATCTCCGGCGGCATGAAGCAACGCGTCGGCATCGCCCGCGCGCTGGCGATGGAGCCCAAGGTCTTGCTGATGGACGAGCCCTTCGGCGCACTCGACGCGCTGACCCGCGCACGGCTCCAGGACGAACTGCTCTCCATCGTGCACAAGACGCAGAGCACCGTCGTCATGGTCACGCACGATGTGGACGAAGCGGTGCTGCTGTCGGACAAGATCGTCATGATGACCAACGGCCCTTCGGCCACGATCGGCGAGGTGCTCAAGGTCAATCTCGAACGGCCGCGCAATCGCGTCGAGCTGGCGGAAGACCGGCACTACGTGCAGTACCGCAAGGCTGTCATCGACTTCCTCTACACGCGGCAAGGCCACGTCGAAAAAGCGGCCTGATATGACATCCGCTCCAAACCTCGTGCCCAAGACCTTCATCCGCGTGATCGAGTATTGGGTGCCCAGCGAAGAAAGCGGCGTGCTCGAATTTGGCGGTGGATTGTTCGGTACGGCCACGCGCTTCGAAGCCGCCAGCCGCAACCTGTGTTTCGGCCGCGGGGAAGGCTTGCCAGGCCAGGCGTGGGAGGCCGGGCATCCGATCGTTCTGAAGGAGTTCGAAGGCTCGTACTTTCGTCGCGCCGTGCCCGCCAAGGCCGAAGGACTGACCTGCGGCATCGCGTTGCCGATCTTCAAGGGGCAGCAACTGAGTGCCGTGGTCGTGATCTTCTGCGGCGACGACGCAGAACATGCCGGCGCGATCGAACTCTGGGCCAACGATCCGGCAGAGTCGAAAGACATGGACCTGGTCGACGGTTACTACGGCACCACCGGCGACACCTTCGAATTCATTTCGCGCGCTACCAGCTTTCGTCGCGGAAACGGATTGCCCGGCATGGCGTGGGACAAACAAACGCCGGTGTTCCTGCCCGACCTGGGCAAAGCATCGGGATTTTTGCGGGCCGATGGCGCCATCAAGGTCGGCATCAACCGTGGCTTTGCGACGCCCTGCTCGACCATCGATGGCACCAACTACGTGATGGCCTTTTTGTCGGCGCTGGCCACGCCGATCGCGCGGCGCGTCGAAATCTGGGAGCCGGACGTGACCGGCACGCAACTGGTGCGCAGCTTCGGCTTCTCAGAAGCCGAAGGCATGCTCGGCGAATCCGAGATCGTGGCCGCCAGCGAAGAGGCGTCGAACGCGCTCGGCCGAGCCTTTGCGACAGGTGTGCCCGCGGTGGCCGCGCCGATGATCGCGATCCCGGTCGCGCCCGAAGGCAACATCACCGCGGTGATGGCTCTGTATTTCTGATCACGACTCGATCCGGAGGGATGAACCCATGAAAAAGATGAATCTCGTGCTGGTCGGCAATGGCATGGCCGGCGTGCGCGCGGTCGAAGAGCTGATCAAGTTGGCACCCGATCTGTACGACATCACAGTGTTCGGCTCGGAGCCGCACCCCAACTACAACCGCATCCTGCTGTCTCCCGTGCTGGCCGGCGAACAGACGGTCGACCAGATCATCCTGAACTCGTGGGAGTGGTACACCGAGAACAACATCACGCTGCATGCCGGCAAGACAGTGACCGAGGTCGACCGCGTGAAGCGCATCGTGCGCGCGGTCGCTGCCGACGGCAGCGTGATCGAGGCGCCCTACGACCGGCTGCTGCTGTGCACCGGCTCCAATCCGTTCATCCTGCCGGTGCCGGGCAAGGACTTGAAGGGCGTGATCGCTTACCGCGACATCGCAGACACCAACACGATGATCGAGACGGCCAAGACGCATAAGCATGCGGTCGTCATCGGTGGCGGCTTGCTCGGCCTCGAAGCCGCCAACGGTCTGATGCTGCGCGGCATGAGCGTGACCGTGGTGCACGTCAACGCGTGGTTGATGGAGCGCCAGCTCGACGATGTCGCCGGTGGGCTGCTGCGCAAGTCGCTCGAACAACGCGGGCTCGAGTTCCGTCTCAATGCGCAGACCCAGGAGTTGATCGACGATGGCGCAGGCCGCGTCAAGGCCGTCAAGTTCAAGGACGGCACCGAAGTACCGGCCGATCTGGTCGTCATGGCAGTCGGCATCCGCCCCAACACCGCATTGGCAGAATCGATGCGACTGCACTGCAACCGCGGCATCGTCGTCAACGACACGATGCAGACGGTGACCGATGCCCGTATCTATTCGGTCGGTGAATGTGCCGCGCACCGCGGCATCGCTTACGGACTGGTCGCGCCGCTGTTCGAGCAGGCCAAGGTCGCGGCCAACCATCTTGCGCAGTTCGGCATCGGCCGCTACATGGGCTCGCTGACGTCGACCAAGCTCAAGGTGACGGGCATCGACCTGTTCAGCGCCGGCTCGTTCATGGGCGGCGAAGGCACCGAAGAAATCGTGATGAGCGACCCGTTCGGCGGTGTCTACAAGAAGCTCGTCATCAAGGACGACAAGCTGGTGGGCGCTTGCCTTTACGGCGACACGGTCGATGGCAGCTGGTACTTCAAACTGCTGCGCGACGGCCGCAGCGTGAGCGACATCCGCGAGAAGCTGATGTTCGGTGAGTCGAACATCGGCGATACCGGCCACGAAGGCCACAGCAGCGCCGGGGCGATGCCCGACGAGGCCGAGGTCTGCGGATGCAACGGCGTGAGCAAGGGCGCGATCTGCAAGGCGATCAAGGACAAGGGACTCTTCACGCTGGACGAGGTGAAGAAGCACACCAAGGCGAGCGCATCGTGCGGTTCGTGCACCGGACTGGTCGAACAGATCTTGATGTTCACCGCCGGGGGCGACTACTCGGCTGCACCCAAGAAAAAGGCGATGTGCGGTTGCACCGACACCAGCCATCAGGACGTGCGCGAGGCCATCCGCGCCCAAAAATATCTGTCGCATGTCGAGGTGTACGAAGGCCTCGGCTGGCGCACGCCCAACGGCTGCGCGAGCTGCCGGCCGGCCGTCAACTACTACCTGATCAGCAGCTGGCCGAAAGAAGCGAAGGACGATCCGCAAAGCCGCTTCATCAACGAGCGCAGCCACGCGAATATCCAGAAGGACGGAACCTATTCGGTGATCCCACGCATGTGGGGTGGCCACACGACGCCAGACGAGCTGCGTCGCATCGCCGACGCAGCCGACAAGTACAAGATCCCGACGGTCAAGGTCACGGGCGGCCAGCGCATCGATCTGCTCGGCGTAAAGAAAGAAGACCTGGCCGGCGTGTGGAAAGACATCGGCATGCCGAGCGGCTTTGCCTATGCGAAATCGCTGCGCACGGTGAAGACCTGCGTGGGCAGTGAATGGTGCCGCTTCGGCACGCAGGACTCGACGCAGATGGGCAAGGACATCGAGCACGCGCTGTGGGCAATGTATTCACCGCACAAGGTCAAGATCGCGGTGAGCGGCTGCCCGCGCAACTGCGCCGAAGCCGGCATCAAGGACGTCGGCGTGATCGGCGTCGACTCGGGCTGGGAGATCTATGTCGGCGGCAACGGCGGCATCAAGACCGAGGTCGCGCACTTCCTGGTCAAGGTCAAGACGAGCGAAGAAGTGATGGAGTTCACCGGCGCCTTCCTGCAGCTCTATCGCGAGGAAGGCTGGTACCTGGAGCGCACGGTGCACTACATCAGCCGCGTCGGGCTCGACCGCGTGAAAAAGCGGATTCTCGAAGACGTCGCCGGTCGCAAGGCGCTCTGGGAAAAGCTTCAGTTCGCGCTCGATGGCGAGCCCGATCCGTGGTTCGAGTCGAGCCGGGCGGCGGTCGACGTGCGGCAGTTCGTGCCGGTCGCCGGGGCGGATACGACGCCGCCGGCGAGCGCTGCGGCACCTGTCGCGCAGCCCGCTTGATGTCCGACGCACTGAAGGAGAGCAACCCATGAGCGAATGGAAATTCATCTGCCGCGTCGACGAGATTCCTGTGCTGGGATCGCGTCGCGTGGTGCGGCCGGTCGGTGTGGCGGTCGCGGTCTTTCGCAACAGCCAGGACGAGGTCTTCGCGCTGCTCGACCGCTGTCCGCACAAGGGCGGTCCGCTGTCGCAAGGCATCGTGTTCGGCACCAGCGTGGCGTGTCCACTGCATAACTGGACGATCGGCCTGGACGATGGCTGTGCACGTCAGCCCGACGAAGGATGCGTGCCGAAATTCGCGTGCAAGGTCGAAGGCGGGCAGGTGATGCTCGATGCGCACGAGTTGGCGACGCATGCGCTGGATTTAACTGCCCCGCGTGCGGGACCGGGGGCCGCAACGGCCGGCGCTATCGGTGACGGGACGTTCGATGTTCAGACGCCGCACAGCGCTTGAATGTTGCCTCGATACGCAAAGAGGCGGCAAGAGCCAGGAATGAAAGAAACAAGGTCAACCTGCCCCTACTGCGGCGTCGGCTGCGGCGTGATCATCGAGTCCGATGGCGCGCAGATCACGGGTGTGCGTGGCGATCCGGACCACCCCGCCAACTTCGGCCGGCTGTGCACCAAGGGCTCGACATTGCACCTTACTGCGACAGCGGAAGTGACGCGCCAGACCCGGTTGTTGCAGCCGATGCAACGCCTCGTGCGCGGGCAAGCTGCGACACCGATCACCTGGGAGGCGGCGCTCGACACCGCAGCCGACAAGTTCGCCCAGGTCATTCGCGACCAGGGTTCCGATGCGGTGGGCTTCTATGTCTCGGGCCAGTTGCTGACCGAGGACTACTACGTCTTCAACAAGCTGGCCAAGGGCCTGATCGGCACCAACAACATCGACACCAACTCGCGCCTTTGCATGAGCAGCGCGGTGGCCGGGTACAAACAGACGCTCGGCTCCGATGCGCCGCCCGCCTGCTACGACGACTTCAACGACGCGCAGTGTTTGTTCATCGTCGGCAGCAACACGGCATGGGCGCATCCCATCCTGTTCCGCCGCATCGAGGATGCCAAGCGTGCCAACCCGGCGATGAAGATCGTCGTGGTCGATCCGCGCCGTACCGACACCTGCGAGATCGCCGATCTGCACCTGGCGATCCAGCCGGGCACCGACGTCATGTTGTTCCACGGCATGCTGCACCTGATGTTGTGGGAAGGCTGGACAAAGCCCGACTACATCGCTGCGCACACCAACGGCTTCGACGCGCTCAAGGCCACCGCGCGCGACTGCACGCCCGACAAGGTGGCGCAAATTTGCGGCATCGACAAGACCGCCTTGCTCGAAGCGACGCGCCTCTTCGCGACCTCGACCGCGACCCTCAGCCTGTACTGCCAGGGGCTGAATCAATCGTCTTCAGGCACCGCGAAGAACGCGACGCTCATCAACCTGCACCTGGCTTCTGCGCAGATCGGCCGGCCCGGTGCCGGGCCGTTCTCGTTGACCGGACAACCCAATGCAATGGGCGGGCGCGAAGTCGGCGGCATGGCCAATCTGCTGAGCGGGCACCGTGATCTTGCTAACGCAGCACACCGGGCTGAAGTCACTGCGCTGTGGGGCCTGAGCGAGGGCAACGAAGTGCCCGCCAAGCCCGGCAAGACCGCCATTGAAATGTTCGAGGCCGCAGCCGATGGCGAGATCAAGGCGCTGTGGATCTCTTGTACCAACCCGGCCCAGTCGATGCCCGACCAGGCAACCGTCCGGCGTGCGCTCGAACGCGCCGAGTTCGTGGTCGTGCAGGAAGCCTTTGCGACCACCGCCACCTGCGCTTATGCCGACCTGCTGTTGCCTGCGACCACCTGGGGTGAGAAGACCGGCACGGTGACCAACAGCGAGCGCCGCATCTCTCGCGTGCGCGTCGCAGTGCCGGCGCCCAGCGAAGCGCGTCACGATTGGTCGGCGGTGGTCGACTTCGCGCAACGGCTCGAAGTGCGGCTGCCCAGGCGCTCCACCACCACGCTGTTCCCCTACCCGCTGCAGCACTCGCTGGCAGGCGACGATGCCGGCGCCGAAGCGATCTGGAACGAGCATCGCGAATCGACGCGCGGTCGCGACCTCGACATCACCGGCCTCGACTGGAAGATGCTCGATGCGCTAGGGCCGCAGCAATGGCCGTTGCCTGAAGGCCGATCGGTCGGTCGCGTGCGGCTGTACGAAGACGGCATCTATCCGACGCCCGACGGCAAGGCGCGCTTCGTCGACACGCCTTACAAGCCGGTAGCCGAACAACGCGAGGCGCGCTTTCCGTTCTCGCTGAACACCGGGCGGCTGCGCGATCAATGGCATGGCATGAGCCGCACCGGCACGCTCGGCAGACTTTTCGGCCACGTGCCGGAACCCGTGGTGCAGATGAACGCGCAAGACATGGCGCGGCGTCAGCTGAAGGACGGTGATCTGGTGCAGCTCACTTCGCGGCGCGGCGCGCTCGTGTTGCCGGCACAAGCCAGCGCCGAGGTGGGCCTGAGCCAGTCGTTCGTGGCGATGCATTGGGGCCAGGAATACCTTAGCGGTCGATCGCCAACCGGCGAGCGATTGGCCGGCATCAACGCGCTGACCAGCCCGGCCTACTGCCCCGACTCGAAGCAGCCTGAACTCAAGCACGCGGCCATCCGCATCGCCAAGGCGGAGCTGCCGTGGACACTGCTCGCGATCGCCTGGCTGCCCGACGATCGCGCGCTAGAGACCGAACGTGCGCTGCGCGACCTCATGGCGAGCTTTGCCTTTGCGAGCTGCGTGCCGTTCGGTGCCGGCGGTGCGTTGACGTCGGGTACGGCCGAGCGCACCGGGGTCCTGTTCCGCGCGGCCGACCTCGAAGCCGCACCTGATGCGGTGCTTGAGCAAATCGAAGACTTGCTCGGATTGCCGAGCCCCGACACCTTGCGCTATGCCGACGCCCGCCATGGCCAGCGCCGCACCGTTCGTCTGGTACGCACCGGCACCAACGACGAAGAGGCCAGGCTCGAAGGTTTCTTGCTGGGCGGCGACACCCGGGCCGAGGCCTGGATCAAGACATTGCTGCAAGACCAGTTGCCGGCGCAAGCCTTCGGTCGCCAGTTGCTGCGGCCGGGCTCGACCCCGCCGGTCGAAGTGGCGTCGCGTGGCAAGGTCGTCTGCAGCTGCTTCGGCGTGACCGAAACTGCCATCGGCGACAAGCTGCGGCATTGCGCGGGTACCGATGCCGAACGACTGGCGTCGCTGCAGGGGGCGCTGCAATGCGGCACCAACTGCGGCTCATGCCTGCCCGAACTGAAGCGCATGGTGCGCGCCACCACGCCCGACACTGCAGAAGCCGTGCCGTGAGCCTGTCGATCGCTCAGGCCCTCAATAAACCCATAAGCCCCTTCGACTTTCGGCATAAGCCTTGCGGGACAATGGGCGCACCCATGGGAATCAGCCACTACATCAAGGAAATCGGCCGCGGCGCGCGAGGCGCCAAGCCACTCACGCGCGAGCAGGCAACCGACCTGTTTGGGCAGGTGCTGGACGGCACCGTGACCGACCTCGAAGTCGGCGCCTTCTGCCTCGCGATGCGCATCAAAGGCGAAACGCCGGAAGAGATGGCCGGCTTTCTCGATGCCACGCATGCACGGCTCGATCTTTTCCCCGCGAGCGACCTGCCGCTCATCGTGCTGCCCAGCTACAACGGCGCGCGCAAGTTGCCGGTGCTGACGCCGCTGCTCGCGCTGCTGCTGGCGCGCGAAGGTTTGCCGGTGCTGCTGCATGGTGCGGCCACCGAATCGACACGCGTGCTCACATCGAACGTGCTTGCGGCGCTGGGCACCAATCCGATCACGGTCGTAGGAAAGATCGCCGTGGGCGAGATTGGATTCGCACCGACCGAACTCCTGAGCACCGGCCTCAAACGACTGCTCGACGTGCGTCGCGTCGTCGGGTTGCGCAATCCGGCACACAGCGTCGTCAAGCTGATGCAGCCGACCGCGGGCTCGTGCATCGTGATCGCCAGCTACACCCATCCGGAATATGCGCAGTCGATGGCCGCGACCTTCGAGCTGACGGGCACGAGCGCCCTGCTGTCGCGCGGACTCGAAGGCGAAAGCGTGGCCGATCCGCGCCGCACTGCGCAGGTCGACGGCTTCATCAGGGGCCAGCGCATCGCAATGCAGGAGCAACAGGCCGGCACGCTGAGCGAGGTGGCCGGTCTGCCTAGGGAGATCGACATCGACACCACGGCGGACTACACGCGGCGTGTGTTGGCAGGCACGCTGCCTTTGCCCATGGCCATCGCCCGGCAAGTCGAACACATCAAGCAACTGGCCCAACAACTGGCGGACAGCCCATGAACTCACTTTCCCATTCGCATCGAGGCAGCTGCACCCTGGTCGGCGCCGGCCCGGGCGATCCCGATTTGCTCACGCTGAAAGCCGTCAAGGCGATCCACGCGGCGACGGTGTTGTTCGTCGATGACCTCGTCAACGACGCGATCCTGAGCTATGCGCGGCCCGGTGCCCGCATCGTCCATGTCGGCAAACGCGGCGGTTGCAAGAGCACGCCCCAAGCCTTCATCGAAAAGCTCATGATCACGGCGGTGCGCGAAGGCGAAGCCGTCGTGCGCCTGAAGGGTGGCGACCCGTTCATCTTCGGCCGCGGCGGTGAAGAGGTCGAACACCTGCGCGAAGCAGGCATCGAATGCACGGTGGTCAACGGCATCACCGCCGGCCTCGCGGCTGCGACGTCGCTGGGCGTGCCGCTGACCCATCGCGATCATGCACAAGGCGTGGTGTTCGTCACCGGCCATGCCAAAACCGGTGCCGGCGCAGGCGACGACCCTACCGACTGGCGGGCGCTGGCTGCGATGGCGTACCACGCACGCCTCACGCTGGTGATCTACATGGGCGTGGCGGGCGCTGCGCACATCCAACGGCAATTGCTCGAAGGCCTGCCGGGCGAGACGCCCGTTGCGGTCGTTCAGCACGCCAGCCTGCCCCAGCAACGGCACATCGTGACGACGTTGAGCGACCTGCATACCGGCATCGCCGACGCCGGCCTCGCGAGCCCGTCGGTTATCGTCGTCGGCAATGTATTGCAAGGCATCGCAGCGGCGACAGTCGCTTTGCCGGAGCGCGACAAATTCGGCACCTGACCGCCTGAACTAGGCTGTTCGCACGGTCGGCCTGGCGTCGAGACAGAAGTCGGCCAACTAAAATCCCGGCCACTCATACAACAATGCCAAGAGGGTCGGGATGCTCGAAAAACTGAACGAATTCACCGCAAGCCACGGGCAGCTGCAGCGCGGCAGGGGCCTTGTCACAGGCACCGTTGCACTGAGCCTGGGCATCCTTTGCTTTCTGGGCGTGCTGGCTTTTCACTTCCCGCAGTACCTCACGACGCCCGAGCTTCGCAAAAGCTACAACGTCGACGTGATGCGCTTCATCCTGCTGGCGGCGATGGTCATCTCAGGTGGGATGGCGCTGGTGAACATCATCTTCAATCGCTCGCGCTGGTTGTCGTCGGGCGCCTTCTTGTTGATCGTCGCGGCCGCACTGCTGGGCGGCAACAAGGTGCCGGTCGACAGCAACTTTCCGGATCACACGCCCTACATCGGGCTCGACTGGTTCATCCTCGATTTGCTCGGCTCCTCCTTGATCTTCATCTTCGTCGAGAAGTTATTCGCACATCGCAAGGACCAACCGATCTTTCGTGAAGAGTGGCAGACCGACTTTCACCACTTCGTGGTGAACCATATGATCGTCGGCTTCGTGCTGCTCGCAACCAACCTGCTGGTGCACAGGCTGTTCGGCTGGGCTGCCAACGACGGCCTTCGCGGCTGGATCGCCAACCTGCCCTTCTGGGCTGGCGTGCTGTTGATCGTGCTGGTGGCCGACCTGGTCCAGTACTGGACCCACCGCAGCTATCACGAGGTGCCGCTGCTTTGGCGTCTGCACGCGGTGCATCACAGCGTGAAGAGCATGGACTGGATGGCGGGCTCGCGGCAGCACATCCTCGAGTTGTTGATCACACGCACGCTGGTGCTGGCACCGATCTACGTGCTGGGCTTCTCGAAAGAAGTGATCGACGCATACATCGTCATCGTCGGCTTCCAGGCTGTGTTCAACCATTGCAACGTGAGCGTGCGCCTGGGGCCACTGCGCTATCTCATCGTCACGCCCAATTTTCATCACTGGCATCACGCTCAGGACGATGAGGCCATCGACAAGAACTACGCGGCGCACTATGCGTTTCTCGACTACTTCTTCGGCACCGCCGTGAAGAGCACCAAGCTGTGGCCGGAGCAATATGGCGTGGTCGGCGACTACGTGCCGAACGGCTTCTTCAAGCAGCTGAAGTTCCCGTTCGTGTGGAAGGGATGATGGGCGCCGCTCGATGGATTGCGGTCGGTGCAGCTGCTCTTCTCCTTTCCGCCTGCGCGTCGCAGATCGACCTGCCCACCAAAGAAGCCGGCCTGCGCGTGCGCATGCAGAACTCGGCCATCGCGCCAGGCAACGGAGGCGAGCTGATCAAGGCAGATGCGCTGCAACCCGGCGACATCCTCCTGACCTCGGTTGCCACGGTCAGTTCGTTCGGTATCCGGCTCGGCACTTTTTCCCCTGTGAGTCATGCGGTGCTGTACCTCGGTGACGGCGTCGTGGCCGAAGCTGTCGGCACGGGCGTACGAGAGCGCGGCCTCGACGCGCTGGTCGACGACGAGCAGATGGTCGTCGCCTTCCGCCTGCCAGGCGTCACCGGTGCGCACGTCGACAAGCTGCGCGCCTGGTCGCATTCGCAGGTCGGCACGCGCTACAACACGGTCGGCGTGATGCTCGACGCGCCTTTCGTGCTGAACCGTCGGGTGTGTGAGCTTCCACTGATTCCAGGTGCCGTGCGCAGTTTTTGCGTCAGCGGCTTCGCGACGGTTCAGCTCGGCGCCAGTCGCAACGACCAGTTCTTCTGTTCGCAGTTCGTGCTGGAGGCCTACAACCAGGCTGGCCTGCCGATCACGACGACAGACCCGCGTTGGGTCAGCCCGGCCGACTTGCTGCATATGCGCGAAGGCGACGTGCCCTCGGTGGCGTCGAGCAAGCCGTTGCGGTACATCGGTCACCTCAAATACAACCCGCCGCCGACGATCACCGCCGATGGGGCGACGACCCGGTGAGCGCGTCGAGTTCGCCGGGCGCCTCGCGCTTCGACGTCGTCGTCATCGGCGCCGGCGCAGCCGGTCTTTTCTGTGCCGGCATCGCAGGGCAACGCGGGCTCAAAGTCTTGCTGCTGGACCACAGCGAACGCGTGGCAGAAAAGATCCGCATCTCCGGTGGTGGCAGGGCCAATTTCACCAACCGCGATCTCGACGTAAGTGCGCCGCAGCGCCACTTCATCGGGGACAACCCCAACTTTTGTCGCTCGGCACTTTCACGCTACACGCCGCAGCAGTTCATCGATCTCGTGCAGCGGCATGGCATTGCATTCCACGAAAAGCACAAAGGGCAGTTGTTTTGCGACGGCTCCTCGCAGCAGATCATTGACATGCTGTTGGCTGAATGCGCTGCGGGTGGCGTTGCGCGTTGGCAGCCTTGCAAGGTGCAAGAAGTCGCCGAACGCAGCCAAGGCAGTGACGGCAGTGACGGCAGCGAAGGCATCGACGCAAACCGCTACCGCATCGAGACGGATCGCGGGCCCATCGACGCGGCCAGCGTGGTCGTTGCCACCGGTGGACTGTCGATCCCGCAAATCGGCGCCAGCGACTTCGGCTATCAACTCGCCACACAATTCGGCCTCCGCGTCGTCACACCGCGACCTGCGTTGGTGCCCCTGACCTTTGGCGGCGAAGCGTGGGCGCCGTACGCCGAACTGGCCGGGTTGGCATTGCCGGTGCGCATCGAAACCGGCACCAAGAAAGAACGCATCGCGTTTCTCGAAGATCTGCTCTTCACGCACCGCGGGCTATCAGGCCCCGCCGTGCTGCAGATTTCGAGCTACTGGAAGCCGGGCGCGCCACTCACGCTCGACTTCGCGCCGGGCGTCGACATCGCCGTAGCACTCGGCGATGCCAAGTTGCGCTCCAAACGTCGCACGGTGAACGAACTTGCATCGCTGGTGCCCTCGCGTCTGGCAGATGCGTGGGTGGGTCAGGAAGCCGCATTGCAACGGCCGATCAACGAGGCACCTGACCGGGCCATCGCAGAGCTTTCACAGCGAATCGCACGCTGGCAAATCACGCCAAGCGGAACCGAGGGATACAAGAAGGCCGAGGTCACTGCAGGCGGCGTCGACACACGCGATCTTTCCTCGCAAACCATGGAGTCGAAACAGCCCGGCCTCTATTTCATCGGTGAAGTGGTCGACGTCACTGGCTGGTTGGGCGGCTACAACTTTCAGTGGGCGTGGGCCAGCGCCCATGCATGCGCCCACGCGCTTTAGGGTTTGCCCGTTGCGGCCGGTGAGCGATGCGGCTGTTTTGCCGGCGCAACGATATCGACTTCGTTGATTGTCCAGTCGATCAATGCCGACGCGACTCCGCCCTGCTCTTCCGCCACGCGCCACCAGTAATGCCGGGGCGGCAGGTCCGGAAGCACGAGGCCATTGCCATTCACTCCCGCACGACGCGTCACGAACGAGTTGAATTGTGGGTCGCGCGCCAGCTCGACCACATAGCGACGGTCGGCGTGCCGCGGCTCCCACGCCAGGACTTGCCGCCCATCGGCTGCGACATCGACGCGACTGGTCAACGTGCTGTCACGCGGCACGAAAGCCAATGTTTGCCCTGGTAGTCCCTCGAAGCCATCGACATCGAGCGCTGCCATGCGCAGGTGATAGAAGCCAGCCGGCAGATGCGGCAACGTGAACGTCGGGGCCAGCGCCTGCAGTTCCCAAAGCAAGTGCTCGAAGCCATCGTCGCTAGCGACTTGAAGCTGGTATGCCGAAGCGTTGGATACCGGCTGCGCAGTCACGCGACGCGTGTCTCGCGCGACGAGTACGCCGTCGCGTTCTTCAAAAACGGGCGCCGACAACAAGGCCCGCGTCTCCGCGGAGGAATCTGCCGTGAGCTTTGCACCAAAGCCGCCAAGCACTAGCGCGGGTTGCGCGGCAGGTGCTGTGGTCAATGCAGAAACAGCCCCTTGCATCACATCCAGGGTGATGCGGTCGCCGTCATCGCAAACCACGAAATGCGTGCCGCGTACGCCGAGCACACCACGTCGCGTCTCGATCTCGTAGGCGCGCTGCACAACCGGTGTCACGCGCGACTCGACGCGACCTGCAAGGAGTTTGAGTCGCATATGTCGACGCTGCGACACCAGAAGTTGCACCCGACTGTCAGACGGCACCAGCGCGCGACTTCCGTCTTCGAAACGCAGCATGGCGAAGGCACTGGCGCCGGTCGACAACACATCACCAGGAAGCATCTTCTCGCCGCCATTGACGCGGTCGATGCGACCTTCGTGCACGAGTTCGACGGAACCGACGAGATTCGAAAGGATGCCGGCAGATGTCTTGTCTGCTGTCTTTGCAGATACCCTTTCAGATACCGAAGATTGTGCGACGGCGGAGGCTGCGCTGACAGCGATCAGCAGCGCGATAAGGGTGCCGCGATTCATAGAGCGGGCGTCCCAACGAAGTCGTCGACGTCGAGCCGATAGCCAATGCCGTAGACGGCCTGGATTCGCGTGTCGCTCTTCTGATTGAGTGCCAGTTTCTGGCGAAGACGGTAGATACGGGTTTCGAGTGCGCGCAACCCGGAAAGATCATCCGCCAGTCCGCAGACTTCGAGAAGATAGTCACGCGATACCGCGCGTCCAGAGTGTCGAAACAGTGCAAGCGCCAGTTTCGATTCCGAAGGACGAAGTTCGATCGGTTCGTCAGCACCCGCGTATTGCACACTCGCCGCTCCGACGTTGAAAGTCCATCGACCCCATTGCAGGCCTTCGTTTTCGCTGGTCCTGAAAGGCGCAAGCAGTCGATAGACCCGGGCACTCAATTCGTGTGGTCGAAAAGGCTTGACCACATAGTCGTCGGCGCCCTCGGCCAATGCCGCACTCACCTCCTGCTCGCGCCCGCGTGAGCTGAGCATGAGGATGGGCATCGTGAGGCCACCGGTACGCCGCACCAACCGCAACAGTGCCATGCCGTCGAGGTCTGGCACGGACCAGTCGAGCACCATGAGATCGAAGGTATCGGTGCGTGTGGCCTCAAGCAATGCACGACCGGACTGGAACATCACGCAGCGCACTGGAAGACCGCGCTCGCTCAACTGCATCTCCAGTGTGGTGGCGAGGTGAACCAACTGGGATGGATCGTCTTCGAGAAGGGCAATGCGCATAAAAGTCATTTTTGCATCGGCACCTCAATGCAAAACGGAGATAAGTCACCGATCGTGTAGAGGAGGTTCGTCGCAATTGTGAAATTGCTCACCGGCACTCACCGGGGCCGCATTAGTTCACGCGCTGATTGATCGATACATCCAGACACTGCGACACCGCACAACGAATGCGTCGAACAACACACCGTGGCAAGCGCCACTCTCAGCGAGAACCACCATGCATATTTTTGGAACTTCATCCCTGCTGGCCTTGAGCCTGGCCGCGGCCTGCGCCGGGGGCGCACAAGCGCAAGCCGTCCCCGACAAAACGAAAGCAGCGGCCGAGTCTGCTGCATCGCAAGTTGCGCGCAAGGCACCCGTGCTGCGTGGCCTGCTGTTCGTGACGCAAGAACGTGCCGAGGTGAGCTCACCGACGGCAACTGCCGCAGCTGCACGCGCTCTGTGCCGGCCCAGCACCGATGCGGTGCCAGCGGTCACCATGTCGACGCAATCCGCAGGAGAAGTGCAAGCGCTTCGTGCCCAGCTGGTTCAAGTTGCAACGACCGAAGCAGCTGCCGCTCGCGTGAAGAGCGCGGTGTCCGCTGAACTCCTGCCAACGGATTTGTTGCGCGCCCGTGTAACAGACTTCATCGGGCGCCCAGTCGACGCCGCGCTCACGCAAGGCGTTGTAACCGAAGTGGTCAAGCTCATCAACGAGCAAGGCCGCTACCTTGCCGATGTGTTCTTCCCAGAACAAGTCACCAGCGATGGCATTCTTGTCGTTGTCGTACGGCCCGCGCTGCTCGGCAACGTGACGGCGATCGGCCAGAAATACCATGACGCCAACGACTTCACTTGCCGCGTTCGCCTGCAAGCCGGTCAGCCGGTCGACCTGAAGGTCATTGCAGACGACCTCGCACAGCTCAACAGCCAGAGCAGCTGGCACTACACCGCCGTTCCGGAGTTCAAGCCCGGCACCGCAGCGGGCACAACCGATCTGGTGCTGAACACCGCAGACGACAAGCCGGTGCGCTACTTCGTCGGCGCCGACAACGGCGGCACGCGCGTCACCGGGCAGGGCCGCTACCACGCAGGCGTCAACGTCGGCAACTTTCTCGGCAAGTTCGATCATGAGTTCGACTACACGCTGACGACCGCCGGCGACTACAGCGCATTCCACAACCACAGTCTGGCTTACCAGATACCGCTCGAGAACAGGCAACGCCTGACCGCGCGTCTGGACTTGTCGAAGAGCGATGTGCTGCTCGAACAAGGCGCCTTTCGCTCCAATGGCGACAACCAGATCGCGAGCCTCGAATGGCTGGTGCCGCAACTCACTGTGCCGGGTTTGCTCGACTGGGGCAAGAACATGGCGAGCGAGACATCGTTCGGCGCCGAATACAAGCGAATCGGCAATGCGTTGGCCTTCAACCAGGAGCAGGTCTCCAACGTCGCACCCAAGGTACTGCAGGGCTACGCCGCGTGGCGTGGTGCCTGGCAAGACAGCATGGGCGCGAGCCAGATCTACACGCGGCTGACGCTGTCGCCTGGTGGTGTGGTCGATCGCAATGACGATCGAACCTTCGACGCATCGCGCACCAACGCGAGCTCGAGCTACTGGCGCCTGAACGGCAACTACAACCGCAGCTTCGCATTACCGGGCGACTGGTCGATAGGCGCCACGCTCAATGGCCAGCTGGCACGCAAGCCGCTCATCTCGAGCGAACGCATGACGCTCTCCGGCATGGGCGGCGTACGCGGCTACTACAACGACACGCTGACCGCCGACGCCGGCATCACCGGTTCGCTGGAGCTTCAAAGCCCGCGCCAGAGCTTCACGCTCGGCAACCAAACCGCCTTCTGGTACGCGCTCGCATTCCTCGATGCCGGCCGTAGCTGGAACGCTACGCGGGAATACAACGCCGACCTGAACAAGACGGGCAGCCAGTTCAACCTGGTCTCGCATGGCGTGGGGTTCCGCGTCGAAACGTCGAAGCACTCGTTCTTGCGCTTCGACATCGCGCGCCGCCACTTCGGCATGGACAACGACCGCAAGTGGCTGTGGAACGGCTCCTTGCAGGTCGCCTTCTGAACACCCCCCAAATTTATTGAGACCAAGATCATGAACAAGCACATCCATCGCGTCATTTTCAGCAAGGCCCGCGGCCAGTTCGTCGCCGTCAGCGAAACCGCCACGTCGCACACCAAAGGCGCCAGTGGCAGCACCGAAGGCGGTGGCGGCATCGTTCGCATCGCCGCGATCGCATTGGCAGTCGGTCTTCTCTGCAGCGGTGCCATGGCGGCGCCCTTTGGCGGACAAGTCGTCAATGGCGGTGCCACCATCAACGGTGGCGGCAACCTCACCACCATCAACCAGACCACCAACCGCGCGATCATCAACTGGCAAGGTTTCGGCATCGGCAACGGCCAGACCGTTCAGATCAACCAACCGGGCGTCAACGCCGCGTTGCTCAATCGCGTGACCGGCAACCTGCCGACGCAGATCGACGGCAGCCTGCTTGCCAACGGCAAGGTATTTTTGATCAACCCGAACGGCATCGTCGTCGGCGCCAACGGGCTGGTCAACGTGAATGGCGGCTTCGTCGCCAGCACCCAGAACGTCGGCGACAGCGCCTTCATGGCCGGCGGTGCGCTCAACTTCAGTGGTGCGCAAGGCGGTGAGATCACCGTGCTCGGCCGCATCGAAAGCGCCAGCGGCCCGATCACGCTGATCGCGCCCAAGCTCACCGTGGCGGCAGGTTCGGCCCTGACGGCCGGCCCGTCCATCAACCTCGTCGCGGCAAGCGACGTGACGCTGTCGAACGGCACATTCAACGTGACGCCGCATGCTGGCGATGCAGGTGAACTGACCAGTGCCGGCGCGTTGCAGGCCGCACAAGTGCAGTTGGCCGCGGTCAACAACAACCTGGGCGCACTGGCCATCAACACCAGCGGCACGATTCGCGCCACGGGTGTGCAAAACAACGCCGACGGTTCGATTCGCATCGTGGCCATCGGCCAGGGCACGGTCGAACTGCACGACGCCGGCCTGACCGCGACCAACGCAAACGGTACGGGCGGCAAGATCGACGTGACCGGAACGTACACCGGCCTCTTCGGCAACACGACGCTCGACGCATCGGGCACCACGGCGGGCGGCAGCATCCGCGTCGGTGGCGGATTCCAGGGCAAGGAAAGCGACATCGCGAATGCGCAAGCCACCTACGTCGACCAGGGCGTCAAGCTCAACGCCGACGCGACGGCACAAGGCAACGGCGGCCGCGTCGTGGTGTGGGCCGACGGCACCACACGCTACAACGGCGACCTCAGCGCCAAGGGCGCGGGTACCGGCAACGGCGGTGACGCCGAAGTGTCGGGCAAGGGCACGCTGGCGTTCAATGGCACGGCCGACCTGCGCGGTGGCGAGGGCGCAAAGACCGGCACACTGCTTTTGGACCCGAGTGACATCACCATCAGCAATGCGGCGAACAGTACCGCCTTCGCCAACCCGTATGACCCGGCCGCCAGTTCCAACCTGAATATCGGCACGCTGACGACTGCATTGCAAACCGCCAGCGTCACGGTCAAGACCAGCGGCGGCAGTGGCGGCGTGGGTGACATCACGATTGCCAATGCAATCGACTTGGCGAACTCGACAGCCAATACGACTTTGAATCTGCAGGCCGATCACGACATCAACGTGAATGCAGCGGTGACCAATTCCGGAGCCGCTGCGCCCGGCATTTTCTTCTTGGCCAATCGGGACGTGAACTTCAATGCCAACGTGTCGGTGGGATCTGTATTGGCTGCCGCCGGGCGCGACATCAATGTCAACAGTGCAGTGCAGAGCGGACGGACCATATTGGCCGCCGCCGCGGTCGCACCCTTGACTTACTTTCTATCGGACTCCGTAGGTGACCTCTACACCAGCAACTGGCAATCCGGCACCGGCGTGATTCGGTTCGGAGGCGCGGGCACCGTCAGCAGCACCGAGCTGCTGGTCCTCAACTCCGGGAAGGACGCCGGCGGCAACCGTACCAACCTGACGATGTCGACCAATGTAGTGGGCACCGCCACCGTCATCCTCAGTTCCGGATTCGACACGGTAAACCTGGACACCAACCGTTCCGGCAGGCGGCTGGACATCGATGCCAAGACCATCAATATCTCAGCGACAACGCTGGGCGACCAGTCGAATACCTTGAACGCCGCGAGTTTCGATGCCTCGAACAACTATGTTGCATCAGGCTGGCATGACCAACAAGGGCTGATCAACTTCATCAATCCGAGCGTTGCCTTCACAGGTGTGGGGGAACTGAATCTGGCTTCTGGCTTGGCCGGGACCGTTCGCAATGACCTTCAAGGCAGTGTGCAACTCGCTGGGCCAAGCGGTTCGCATGATCAGATCGCGCTGAATGGGTTCAGGGATGTCACGATCAACGAAGCCCTGACGGCGACAGATCCTGCACGATTGGGCATTAACGTTACAGGCCGCAACATTTCCGTTGCTCAGAGTCTGACGTCGCTCGGAAGCGTCCTCCAACTGGAAGCTGCGGCCTACGACACGGGTGCTACGGTTCAAAACGCATATACGACCGGCGGATGGCGCAGCCAGCCAGGCTTGCTGCGTTTCATGAACCCGGCCACAACCACGCTGACAGGCGGAGTCAACCTGTATTTGACGTCAGGGGTGGACTATGCGGGCAATTCGTTCAGCGCCAACCCCGGCGGCCCAGGCGCTGCTACCTCGGCCGGAATCGAGGCGCGGGTCGATCTTCCAGCCAACCTGTCGTTTGCCACTCGACCCGGTGACCTGACCATGCCAGGAGGCGTTTCGTTGGAAGGGTTCCGCGATGTCACGCTGCCCTACCAAACCATAGGCGGCGCATATGACGTGAATGCACGAAACATCACTGTTCCAACCGCTTTTACAGGAATCTATGCCGGAAGGATCGCCATCAATGCGGGCGCTTTCACTGACTTGCCAGGCTCTCCCAATTTTCCCGGTAGTCCGGCAATGGTCAGCACGCAAACTGCCACCCGCGACGGCAGTGGCAACAACGAAGGAACTTTTAACCGCCCCGGCGATAAGACGCTCGATCTTGGCGGCAGGTACATCTGGCTCAATTCCGGCATCGGCGCGGGTGGAACGCACCCCAATCTGAATTTAGGCGCCATCACACCAGGCGGCACTGCGGGCGCTGCCATCGGGATTCACGGCTTTGGCACCCTCACCACCATGGCAAACGCCCCCATTTCAAGGCTTGCGTTCGACAACAGCTTCCCCGGCATCGTGCAACTTTCCGCCTCTTCGATCGTTGTTCGCTCCGACATCACGTCGTATGCCGTGCAGTTGTCGGCAGGGAGCTACAACACCACCACCGGTGCCAGCACTGGCTCGGACGCGAACACCGGCACTCTCACGTTCGAGAACAACCCGGTCTTGCGGGCCGGAGTGAATCCACAAATTGGTGGAGGCCCGGGCATCGGCTTGGCCGCCGGCACCGACAGCGGCCCTCTGAGCTCCACAGGCCCTGGCGGTGTCACCTTCGGTTATGCCGACCCGACATCACCAACAATGCCGTCCTTTACCGTCAGCGGCTTCAACGGCACCGAGATCCTGATGGAAAACGGGCAAGCGTTGCATGTCAACGAGATCGCCCCCTACACCTCTATTGGCTATGCCCCGTTTTTCATCACGCAGCGCCCCACCGCCAGCGGTGACGTGGTGCTGCTCAGCGATGTGACCACCAACGGCAACACGTTCATCGGTTACAGCGACGGTGGCATCGATGCCGGCGGCGGCGGCATCCGCAACGGCAACCACACCATCACCACTCCGAACAGTTTCTACTTGATCGCAGGCAAGGACAGTGCGGTGAACATGGCCGCGAATGTCCTGTCGGTTGCGGCAACCGGCGCAGGCGCCACGCTGGTGGTCAATGAAAAAGACAACGTCACGGTGCTCGATCGAATTCCGTCGGCGGCCGGCAACATCGAGATCAACGCCCGCGGCGAGATCGATTTGCCCACTGACTGGACGCGCACAAACGATGCCAGCCTGACTTTTCATGCCGACGCGCAGTACGGCAAAACACTCGCTCCAGGCGCAACGACCGCCGTTGTTGCAGACCTCAACTCGATCTACACCAACACCGGCGTCTACGGCGAGACCGGTGGGGACGGCCTAGGCGCCGTCACGCTGCGCAGCGCAGGTCCGATCCTGATCACGCCGGTGTTCCGCAGCGTGCTGGTGGTCGAAGCCAACACGGTGGCACCCGCCGGCCTGTTCGACCTGAACGGGGTTGCCATCCCTGTCGGTACTACGCTGACCCGCGGGCAGCAAGTCTCGTACGGCACGGCCGGCGCGTTGCCCAGCTTCGACTTCGATACCGTGACGGCCAGTGGCAACCCGATCCGTACGGCGACGCAAGCCGCGCTCGGCGGCTTTACCGTGCCGGCCGGTGGCGCGCTGCAGTACTACTACAGCAACGTCGATGCACTGGGCGCACCACTTCCGCTGGCACAGCAGTACCAGCCGATTCCTGTCGGGACGTTCATCCCGACAGCCACGCCCGTGCTGGTCAAGGAGGGCGCGCCGATTCCCACCCAACTTGCCGGCATCAATGCCACGCCGTGGTCCGGTTCAGGGCTCCAGGACTATGTTGTCGGCGGCTACCAGACCGCTGCCGCCAGCACCGTGCCCAACTACACCTCGCTGGGTGCAGGCACGACCTCGGCACACCAGACCATCACGACCACCGGCACGGCAGGCGCACTGGCGGGCGACACTCCCGTCAATGCCGCACTGGCTGCCGATTACTACGGCAACCCAGTTGCCGGCACCAACACGACGCTCAACTTGTCGGGCCAGTTCTACACGCTCAACGGGACGCAAACCGGACCGACGACCTTGAACCAGCTGGCAGCCGGCACAGGCAACAACTCGGCCAGCGGCAACGGCTGGGACATCGGCTACGGCACGGGCACGCTGTCGACCAACACCGGCGACCTGCGCATCTACTCGGGACCGGCCCACGCGACCGCAGGCCCGAGCTATGCACAAGGCGATGCCGCCGACCTGAACATCTTCACCAACCCGGCAGCGACGACTTTCGGCAACGGCGTCCTGGTGCGCGATGGCGCAATCAAGGTATCGACGGGCACCGGCAACCTCGTGGTGCTCGGCTACCGTGACGTCAACGTCGAACCGAACGGCACGCTAGCTTCGCAAGGCAACGTCACCATCGGCGCATCGCGTGACCTGAACATCAATGCGCCCGTGCCGGTCGACAACGCCGGCAAGCTGACGACGTTGATTGCCGGCAACATGATCACGGCGACCCAGACCATCGGCACCACGGGCACCGGCAATCTGATGCTCGTCGCAGGCGGTGGCGTCAACGTCGACACCAACGTGGCCGTGCTTTCCGGCAGCCTGCAAGACAGCACACCGCGCACCGGCGTGCTGGCAGGCGGCCAGACGGCGACAGGTACCTTCTCGGTGACCAACACCGGCGCACTCGTCGTCGGTGGCCCTCAGACCAACAACGAAGTGAACGACATCACTTTCGACGGCACCAGGGGCATCGTTTACGACGCGACCACGCCGTTGACGCGGGCCGGCATCGTGAGCAGCACGGCGGTTGGCAGCAAGGCGCCCGCCTTCGGCAACATCGCTGTGGCGACAAGCTCGGGCAACCTGACGATCGATCAGCATGTCGACAGCACCACCACTGGCGGCACGATCAGTCTGACGGGTGCGCAAGACGTGGTGTTCAACGCGCTCAGCACAGACAGCACCAAGAGCACGCACGCACAGACCACCGGCACCGTGAACGTCACCGCCGTGGGCGGCAGCATCGTCAACGCGAGCGGTCTTGGCGGCGCGGGTCAGGAACAGGTGATCGGCAACGTGGCCAATCTGCAAGCAGGCACTGCAATCGGTGGCGGCATCATCGACAACACGGCGACCGGTTTCAACAACGTCAACGACCTGAACCTGAACGTGCTGACGCTTACGGCCAAGGCCAGCGCCGGCGACGCCGTGCTCTGGAACCGCGGCGCGGTGGATATGGCCGGCGCGAGCGGTGCATCGGGCTACTTCGGCATCAACGCCGGTGGCCTGATCCAGCAGAACGCAGCGGCGACCCTGACGGCCGCCAATGCCGAGTTCGACACCATGCGCGACACCACCATCGGTGTCGTCGATCTGCGCAATCGGACTGCGCTGAATATTGCCGGCACCAACCTATCCGGTGGCAACTACACCGCCACCAGCGAAAGCGCCGGCGTCGCGATGACGGCGGGCTCGACCCTCAACGCGAACGGAAACGTCACGTTGAACGGTGCGCCGATTGACACGTCGCTCGGTAACGTCCATGCGGCCGGTCTGGTCACGCTCAATGGCTCGGTCATCGGCACCCTGCCCGGCAATTCGTCGGCACTCGCGATCGTCGGCACCACGGCCACCGTGACCGCTTACGGCAGCGGCAAGGACTTCGATCTGCACTCGGTGCTGAGCCCTGCAGTGCTGGCACAGCTGACCACACTGGGCGTGACGGATGTCGTCGTGAACCTGGGCAACAAGTCGACCGGCTACTCGGTGGCGCAACTGACCGGCAACGCGATCCTGGTGAACAACACCGGCAATGTGGTGGCAGGAGGATGGACGGTTCGCACCGGCCCGGCGGCCATCACGACGCCTGCGACGGGTGTGCAGCAGTACAACCTGACGGACACCGGTGGCGCGGTGAACCTGGGCGCGATGAACGCCACGGTCAACGCAGCGTTGGGCACAGGTTATGCGACTGGCTCGCAAGCCAGCCCGATCGTCGCTGCGGTCAGCACGCTCAACACGGCATCCGGCTTCGACACGACCAAGGGCTCGAACGTGACGCTGTTGAACACCACGAGCAGCGGTGTCTACTCGGTGAAAGATGCCAACGACGTGACCATCGACAGCACGGCGAGCATCAACGCTAGCTACATTCGCGGCAACAACGATGTGGCGCTGATTGCAGGCAGCACGAACAATGGAAACCTGACGACTTCGGGCGCGTTGTATGCGGGCAGCGACCTGATCGGCGTGGCCGGCAACAGCGTCGTGCTCAATGGCGGCACCAGCATCACGGCAGCCAATGGCAACGTGACGCTCGTCGCGGACGAAACGGCTGGCAGGGCTGCAGGCACTGGTCAGTTCATCAACAACGTGCCGGGCCTGAACATCCATGCGAATAGCGGCAACGTGGCGATCTATGCAGTCGCAGGCGGCGCAGTGCCGGCAGGCTACACGCAGGTGCCGACCCAGGTCGCCTTCAATGGCCTGCAGGCCAACGGCGTGACGCTGTCCGAAGCGCAACCCTTCGAGCAATGGAACCAGAGCTATCAGGCGGACACCGGTGGTAGGAGCTACGTGCCGGGCACCGGCATCGGCAGCGCACCCCACGTCCGTTACAAGCAGGTGCTCGCCGTCGCGCCGCCGGCACCTCCTGCAACGCCTGGCGCGGCCTTCGAGTTTGCGCCGACATCGCTGCGTATTCCGCGGCCACTGCCTGCTGCGCCAAGCATCTTGCCGACGCTGCAAGCGGCCATGTGGGTGCAGACGCCTGAAGATGGCGGGTGTGCCTGGGCCGACCAGTACGGCAGGCGCTACATGCCAGGCGAATACGGACCAGAGTCCTACTTCGCTGTACCGACCTACCTGGCCAGCTCGCTCAACGGTCGCGAGATTGAAGGCGGATCGGCAGGTCCATGCAACGTCGTCGCCAAGCCCTACTTCCCCGTAGTGGCCAACCCGGAAATTACGCTGGAAGTCGTCGTGGCACGACCTGGTCCCGGCGCTATCGAAACGCATCGCGTGTCGATCGGTGCCGACGGCCTGTTCCGGTTCGATCGCTCGGACATGAAGGATTTGCTCCCTGAAGGTAAAGCGAAGATCGAACGGCTCGCGAATGAAATTCGCAGCGGTTTCGTCAGCATCGTCGGCATTAAAGTGATCGGTCATGCCGACCGTTTGGGCACCGCGGCGTACAACCTGCCGCTGTCGAAGAAGCGCGCAGACACCGTGCGCGCCCTGCTGATGCAAAACGGGCTGGATGGCAAGCTCATCACGACCGAAGGCCGAGGCGAGGCGGAGCCGGTAATGGTTTGCACCGGAACCGAAGCAACGGCTGCGCTGACCAAGTGCCTGCAACCGAACCGTCGAGTGACCGTCGACCTGACCGCGCAAGCAGGTCGATAAGCGAGCGGGAGAAAGCAATGCGCTATGCGATCTACGGCGGACCGAACGGGCTGAATCGGCTGATCGCGCGCTCGCTCACGCGCATACCAGGGTGTGAGCCCCAGGTATTCGCGAGCGGGTTGTTGCTGCAGCAAGCATTGGCCGCTGGGCCGAAGATCGACTCGGTGCTGTTGACAGGCCCGGGCACCGATCTCGAAGTGCCCGCGCTGGTTCAATGGCTGCAGACGCGACCAGCCGACCGCGTGCCACGGCTGGTCGCGTGGCAGCATGAGAATGCTGCGATCGACGAACAAGCAGCCGACGTTCAACTGAACAACGTCACGCTTTCGGAGTGGGCGCCGGCGGCACGCGAGAAGAAGGTCGGCAGGGCCCCCGTGCAGACCGAGTGCACACCGGCTGCAATATCGAGCACATCGGGCGAAGCGCCGCAACGGGTTTTCGGGCGCTATGTTTTTCGTGAAACGTCCGGCGGAATGCTGCTGGATTGTCAGTTCATTCCTCTACCCGGAAAGCTTTACAAGTTGGCGTGGTTCCTGTTCCAACACATGAACCAGGTAGTCAGCAGAGAAGACCTCTATCGGCAGATCTGGGGCGACGGCAGCAGCACGGCTTCGCGCTCGCTGGACACGCACATTGCCCGCCTCCGCACGAAACTGCAGCTCGGGCATGGCAACCCCTACGTGCTGTCCGCGACGTATGGCCAGGGCTACGCCTTGACAGAAGAAAAACCGGACTGAGCGAGACCGTCCGAAGATAAGGTCGACGTTGCCGGTTAGGCGATGTCGACCTTTTTTTCCTTCTGATCTTGCCCATCTCGATGGTCTTCGTCGTCGACGTCGACGTCGACGTCGACGGCAATGTCCGCGGTATCGGCAATCGGCAGGCCGAACCAGAACGTGCTGCCGAGGCCCGGTGCACTGTCGACCTCCAACCAGCCGCGATGCTGCCGTATCACCGCCTGCACGATCAGCAAGCCGATGCCCCTGCGCCGCACCATCCCCGGCGCAGCGGGAAGCACGCCCGCACTGGGCGAGGCGAGCGCTTCGTTCGCAAAAAGCGATCGACGTTGGCTTTCGTCCATCCCGTCGCCCTCGTCCACCACGGTGCACACAGCCTCGCGCTTGTCGGCGTCGAACCCCAGGCACATCGTGACCGACTGCCCCTGCCGGCTGTGCCGGATCGCGTTGCCGAGCAGATTGACCACGGCACGCGTCAGCAGGCTCCCGTCTGCCAGCACGAAGCATTGCCCTTCCCGAAACCGTTCCGTCAGCGTGACGCCGCGCAGTTGCGCCTGCGCATAGACCTGATCCATCGCGTCGAGCAACAGGTTGCCCAGTTCGACGGGGGCATACCGATAGCGGCCCGACTGTGCGCTGGTGAGGTCGATGAGGTCGTCGGCCAGTCGAATCGTGCGCTCGGCCTCGGCGCGGATTCGGCTGCGCAGCGCGGGTGCGCTCGGGTCTAGGTCAACGTCGATGGCACGACGCGCTTCTTCCAGCGTGAGCATGCTGAGGATGGTGGTCTGCGGGCTGCGCAAATCGTGCGACAGAAAGCCGAGCCACTGGTCATGCTGTTCGCGACGTCGATACTCTTCGGTCAACTCGTGCAGCACCGCCAACCAGCCCCCTGCGCCGCTCGGCTGCGCGATGTCGACCGTCACGATGTCGAGCCGGAACACCCTGCCCGCAGGCGTCATCATCACGGCGCCGCTGAGCGTCTCCGTCGGCTGCGTCATGTCCGGGCGTGTCATCCAGCCGCCGCCCAGCGGCACTGAATGCCCGGCGATGACAGACAGCAGCTTTCGTCCCACGAGCGCGGCGTCGGAGCCCAACGCATTGGTGCCCAGACCCAACAGCGACCTCGCAGCATGGTTGGCAAGGACGATGTCGCCGTCGACGCGGCACACGAGCACGGCGACGTCCAGACGGGCGACGGTGTTTCGCAGCAGCCCTTCGAGCGTACGCAAGCGCACCATGATGTTGTCCAACGCGTCGGCGCGCCGCAGCAACGCGGTCGGCGCGTCAGCGCTGCGGATATCGCCTGCTGCAATCAATTCAAGCGACAGCGCCGATGCGCGATCGACCTGCCGTAGCCGCTGCTCGAAGTAGCGCCAGAGCCGCGCCGATTCACGCCATGTCCATAGCAGGTAGGCGGTGAACAAAGCCAGAAGCGGCGCCACCGGCGGAAGCCACAGACGGCCTGCGGCGAACGCACTCACACACAAGATGACGACGGCACCGGCACTGCCCAGCAGCAGCAACGTGCTGTGCCGCGATCGCCCGAGACACGCAAGAAGCGCCCAGCAGGGCAACGAAATCCAAGCCCATCGCCACAATGCCGGCGCACCGTCGAGCAACGACGGACTTGCGTCCTGTCTGAGCGTGTCGAAAGCATTGGCGTGGATTTCAACGCCGGGCATTGCACCGGCAGCACCTGCGTTCGGCACAGGCATCTGGTCGCCTAACCCTGCGGCCGACGCGCCCACGAACACCGTCTTGCCGCGCCAGAAGTCTTGAGGGACTTTGCCGTTGACCACGTCGATGTACGAGAGGGTCCGATAACTTCCAGCAGCACCGGCAAATGAGAGCACCAAGGGGCCACGCAACTGCCAGCCGCTGCTCTTGCTTTTGGGGTCCAGCGCCGACAGCGATGTACCGTCGGCTTTGGGCACCCCCGGCAACAAGCTCACAAGATAAGGCTGCACTCCCGCAGCGGGTCCCTCCTGCAGAAAGAGCCGCCTGACCAAGCCGTCGGTGTCGGCACCGACATCGACGTGACCCAGACCCGCGGATGCTTCCGCGAGCGCGGTAATCGGCCTTGCGAACATTGGGCTTGCGGATGGGCCGGCGCCCCCGCTTGCGTCGTAGCCCAAGCTGAAGAGCAGGGGCAGGTACACCGGCACTTTGTGCATGGCGCCGACCAGCGCGACATCGTCGGCAGGGTCGACGGATGGCTCTGTCATAAAGACATCCATCAGTACGGCCTGCGGGTTACCGGCGGCAATCTTTTCCAGAAACGACGCATGTACAGCGCGCGACCAGGGCCAGCGGCCCAGCGTGGCCAGGCTCGCATCATCGATGGCGACGATGACGACATCACCACCGGGTGTAATTGGTCGCGCCTTGAGTGCCTGGTCGTAGACGATGGCGTCGACTGTCGCAAAGTTACCGTGATGAATCGCCAGATAGGCCATTAAAGGCGCCAGCAGCGCGATGCAGACCATCTCAGCAACCGATTTGACGCGCCCTCCCCAGGCAATCCTGGGGAGTTTTGGTCGAAGCTTCATCGAGGAATTTTGCAGCATGGCCGCCGGGCAAAGCTCACGCTATAATTGCGGGCTAACTTTCGGCCTCCCCTCAACGGCCACAAAGATTTTCGAGTTGAGGAACCCGGCCCGGGGCCTGATCTTCCCTGAGCCAAATTCAACAGACCTTTTAAATGACCACTATCCGCGTTAAAGAAAACGAGCCCTTCGACGTCGCACTGCGCCGCTTCAAGCGCACCATCGAAAAGCTCGGCCTGCTGACCGATCTGCGTGCCCGCGAGTTCTACGAAAAGCCGACCGCAGAGCGCAAGCGCAAGAAGGCTGCAGCCGTCAAGCGCCACTACAAGCGCGTTCGCAGCATGCAGCTTCCCAAGAAGCTGTTCTAAGTACTGCATTCGCTGGCCGCTCGCCGGCGAAACCAAGCCGCGCCAGGGAAACCTGCCGCGGCTTTTGTCTTTTCCGACGGCCTTTTCGAGGCCTTCAAACACCTTTCAACGACCTTCGCCAGGAGATGACCATGAGCCTTAAAGAACAAATCACCGAAGACATGAAGACCGCCATGCGCGCAAAGGACGCCGAGCGCCTGGGCACCATCCGCCTGCTGCTCGCCGCCCTGAAGCAAAAAGAAGTCGACGAGCGCATCGAACTCGACGACGTCATGGTGATTGCCATCGTCGACAAGCTGGTCAAGCAGCGCAAGGATTCGGTCACCGCTTTCACTGAAGGTGGGCGGCAGGATCTGGCCGACAAGGAATCCTCCGAAATCAAGGTGCTCGAGGTTTATCTGCCAAAGCGCATGACCGCAGAAGAGGTCGCCGTCGAGGTGAAGGCGATCGTGGCGGAGCTGGGCGCCTCGGGCCCAGGCGACATGGGCAAGGTGATGGGCACCGTCAAGACGCGGCTCGCCGGCAAGGCCGACATGGGTCAGGTGTCTGCTGCGGTCAAGGCCGCCCTTTCCGGCGCAGCATGACGGTCATCCACAAGGCCTGCGCATGCCTTGTGGATGCGCAAAACCGCTTGCTGGTATTTTTGCATCCGGGCGATGGCGGTATGCAGTTGCCCAAGGGCACGGTGGAACCGGGAGAGTCGCCTCAAGACGCAGTGCGTAGAGAACTGCTCGAAGAATCGGGCATCGCTTATTCCGGTGCGCTGCAAGAGCTTGGCACGATGGATCGGCACTGCAATGTCGGCATCGAGGGCAACACGCACGAACACCAGCAACTCTGGCATCTTTATCTGATGCGACAGATCGAACCGCTGCCGGAGCGCTTCGACCATATCGCCGTCGGCAGCCCAGAAGAAGAAGGCCTTGTCTTCTGCTTCCAGTGGCTGGCGAAGGACGCACCGATCGACGGCTTTACGCCGCCGTTTACGTCGCCATACGTCCGCGTGATCGAACGGGTGCGCGAAGCGCTTGCCAGTTAGCTCCCCGCCACCTTCATCTTGTTGACAAGGATCGAGCCGGTAGTCTTGGCGCCGTAGTTGTAGGCATCGGCACCCACCGCCTGAATGCCCATCAACATGTCTTTCAGGTTGCCGGCGATCGTGATCTCTTCCACCGGGAAAGCGATCTTGCCCTTCTCGACCCAGAAGCCGCTGGCGCCGCGCGAGTAGTCGCCCGTCACGTAGTTAACCCCTTGGCCCATCAGCTCGATAACGAAGAGCCCGGTGCCGAGCTTGCGCAGCATCTCGTCGAGGTCGTCGCCCGGCTTGGTCAAGCGCGAAGTCAATGTCAGGTTGTGCGAGCCGCCCGCGTTGCCGGTGGTCTTCATGCCCAGTTTGCGAGCCGAGTAGGTCGACAAGAAGTAGCCTTCGAGCCGACCCGCATCGACCACCTTCCGCGCTTTGGTCGTCACGCCTTCGTCGTCGAACGGCGAGCTTCCCTTGCCACGCTTCAAGTGAGGGTCTTCGACCAGGTCCATGTGCTTCGGCAGCACCGGCTTGCCGAGCGAATCGAGCAAAAAGGTGCTCTTGCGATACAACGCGCCGCCACTGGTGGCCTGCACCAGCCCACCGAGCAGGCCCGCGGCCAATGGCGACTCGAACAGCACAGCGCATTGCGTCGTCTTGATCTTGCGCGACTTGAGGCGGCTCAGCGCACGTTCGGCGGCATAGCGGCCAACCAATTGCGGGCTCGCGAGTTCGTCGGCGGAACGCATCGAGCTGTACCACGCATCGCGCTGCATGTCGTTGCCCTTGCCCGCGATCGGCGCCACCGAAATCGAGTGCCGCGAGCTGGCGTAACCACCTCTGAAGCCATGCGTATGCGCGCTGAAAAAATGACTCTGCTGGGCCGAAACGCCGGCGCCTTCACTGTTGGTGATGCGCTTGTCGGTCGAGAGCGCGGCTTCTTCGCATTCGAGCGCCAGCCTGGCCGCCTCTTCGCTGGTGACAGCCCACGGGAAGAACAGGTCGAGTTCCGGCTGCTCCTTGACGATGTCGTCTTCGTCCGGCAGTCCGCTCACCGGGTCTTCGGCAGTAAAGCTGGCGATGTCGTAAGCCGCCTGCACCGTTCGCGCGATAGCCGCTTCGGAGAAGTCGGACGTGCTCGCATTGCCGCGCCGGTGCCCGACGTAGACCGTGATGCCGAGCGACTTGTCGCGGTTGCGCTCGACGTTTTCGAGCTCGCCCTTGCGCACCGAGACGCTCAGGCCGCAGCCTTCGGACGCCTCGGCACCGGCGTCGGTCGCGCCGAGCTT
The DNA here is from genome assembly GCF_046115955.1 of Variovorax sp. GrIS 2.14. NCBI lineage: Bacteria > Pseudomonadati > Pseudomonadota > Betaproteobacteria > Burkholderiales > Comamonadaceae > Variovorax > Variovorax sp. GrIS 2.14. The sequence continues at coordinate 176,970 of NZ_JBJXIA010000007.1, read as the reverse complement.
TTTGGCATGCGCCAAAGCCGTGTCGACCAAGTTTTCAAAGAAAGGGCGGGTGTAGGCGAAGCCGGAGTCGGGGCGCGAGGCCGGTTGCAAGCGGGATGTCTTCATGTGTTGGCTATGATACTTCTGCCCCCTGTTTCCGATGGTGCGGCCAAAGATTTAACCCATGTCCCGCAAACCCAAAAAAGGCTACTACGTCCGTGGCGAGTTCGTTGCTGAAGGCAGCGAGCTCGATCTGGAGCTCAAACGTGAGCTCAAAGGCACCGACGAAGCGAGCCGAACCGACCTCAAGCGTGAAAGCACCGAGCTGCAAAAGCTCGGCGAAGATTTGCTCACGCTGCGCGCCAGCCTGTTCGAAGCATTGCCCCTTGGCGAAAAGCTGTCGGACGCCGTGCTGGAAGCCAAGCGCATCACCAACTTCGAGGGCAAACGCCGGCAGATGCAGTTCATCGGCAAGCTGATGCGCAAGCTCGACGAGCCCACGCTCGACGCCGTGCGCTACGCGCTGGCAGAGCAGAACAGCACGCCTGCCGCCGAGACCGCCGCGCTGCACGAAGCCGAGCGTTGGCGTGATCGCCTGATCGCCGACGACGACGCGCTCGGCGGCTGGATCGAGACGCACGCCGGCACCGATGCGCAGCAACTGCGCGCGCTCGTGAGGCAAGCCCGCAAGGACATGAAGGTCGGCCCCGCAGGCGAGGCGCCGCGCCAGAGCAAGGCCTATCGCGATGTGTTCCAGCTGGTGCGCCAGCAATTGGCGGTGCATGGCAGTGGCGACCATGCTGCTGCGGCTGCCGCACAGGAGCTCGAGGACGACGCATGAGCGCAGCGCTGCCGCCGACGCCCGAACCGGTGCGCATCGGCATCGTCTCCGTGAGCGATCGCGCATCGAACGGCGTTTACGAAGACAAAGGCTTGCCGGCACTCGAGGAGTGGCTGACGCGTGCGCTTAAAAACCCGATCGCCTTCGAGCCGCGCCTGATTCCCGATGAAGCCGAGCGGATCAGCGCCACGCTGGTCGAACTCGCCGACGCCGGCTGCACGCTGGTGCTGACCACCGGTGGCACCGGCCCTGCCCTGCGCGACGTTACGCCTGAAGCGACGCTTGCCGTGGCGCACAAGGAAATGCCAGGCTTCGGCGAGCAGATGCGGCAGATCAGCCTGCGCTTCGTGCCCACTGCCATCCTGTCGCGGCAAGTCGCCGTGATTCGCGACAAGAGCCTGATCCTGAATCTGCCCGGCCAGCCCAAAGCCATCGCCGAGACGCTCGAAGGCTTGAAAAACGCCGATGGTTCGCAGGCCGTTCCCGGCATCTTCGCGGCGGTGCCCTATTGCATCGACCTCATCGGCGGACCGTATCTGGAAACCGACGACGCGGTGTGCAAGGCGTTCCGGCCCAAAACGGCGATCCGGACACGCACCTGATCAGCGCTTGGGCTTGGGTTCGACCATCGCCTTCGCGATGCCGCGCAGGATGTGAATCTCTTCGGGCGTCGGCTGCGCCCGGTTGAAAAGCTGCTGCAACCGCGGCATCAGCTTCTTCGGCGCTGCAGGATCGAGAAATCCGATGTCGACCAGCGAACGTTCCCAGTGGTCCAGCATGCCGGCGACGGCCTGTGCATCGGCCGCCGGCGATGACGAGACGGCGCCTTTCACTTCGTAGCCACCCAGCGCCAATCGCCACTCGTACGCAATCACCTGGATCGCAGCGCCTAGGTTGAGCGAGCCGAAGTTCGGGTCGGTCGGAATGCTGAGCGCGACGTTGCAGCGATACACGTCTTCGTTGCGCATGCCGAAGCGTTCGGAACCGAACAAGAAGGCCACGCAACCGTCGACTGCAGATGTATCGAGCACCCCGAGATGCTCGCGCGGCGTGCGCGTCGGCGGTCCGAAATCACGCGGCACCATCGCAGTCGCACACAAATGCGTCACGCCGTCTAGCGCCTCGTCGAGCGTCTCCACGATGCGCGCGTTGTCCAGCACGTCGAGCGCGCCGCTGGCGCGTTGAATCGTCTCCTCGCGCCGCAGCACGTTGGGCCAGCGTGGAGCGACAAGCACGAGGTCGGTGAAGCCCATGGTCTTCATGGCGCGAGCGGCAGCGCCCACATTGCCGGCATGGCTGGTCTGTATCAGGATGAAGCGGGTGCGCATGGGAGGACGAAAAACGAGGGGTAACGGGCCGACCGCGGCCGGGTAAAATGCTCCGATTCTCGCTGCCCGCATCGCCGGGCTGCATCCTGCGGAGCCGCATCGCGCGGTGTCGCCGTTCTTCTCACAATCCAATGTCGTCCCCCAACCTGCATCCCATGCTCAACGTGGCCGTCAAGGCCGCACGCGCCGCTGGCGCCATCATCAACCGCGCGGCGCTCGATGTGGAGGCCGTGCGCATTTCGCAAAAGCAGGTCAACGACTTCGTCACCGAAGTCGACCATGCAAGCGAAAAAGTGATCATCGAGACACTGCTCGCCGCATACCCGGGGCACGGCATCCTGGCCGAAGAATCGGGCTCCGAATACGGCGCCAAAGACTCGGAATTCGTCTGGATCATCGATCCGCTGGACGGCACCACCAACTTCATCCACGGTTTCCCCGTGTATTGCGTGTCGATCGCGTTGGCAGTGCGCGGCAAGGTCGAGCAGGCCTGCATCTACGACCCGAGCCGGAACGATCTTTTTACCGCCACCAAGGGTCGCGGCGCCTACATGAACGACCGCCGCCTGCGCGTTTCCAAGCGCACGCGGCTCAACGAATGCCTGCTTTCCACCGGCTTTCCGTTTCGCACCGGGGACAACTTCAAGCAGTACCTCGCGATCATGGCTGACCTGATGCCGCGCACGGCCGGCTTGCGCCGCCCCGGCGCTGCAGCGCTCGACCTCGCCTACGTGGCCGCCGGTTTCACCGATGGTTTTTTCGAAACCGGCCTCAGTCCGTGGGACGTTGCTGCGGGATCCTTGCTGGTCACCGAGGCCGGTGGCCTGGTCGGCAATCTCACCGGCGAGCCTGAATTTCTCGATCAGCGCGAATGCCTGGCCGCTGCGCCCCGCATCTACGGTCAACTCGTGCCGTTGCTCTCCAAGTATTCGAAGTTCGCAGGCGTGGACGAAAAGATGCGCGCCAGCGACCGCGTGCGCGCCGTGTCCGCCGCGGCCAACCCGGATGTGGACGAATCGGTCGACTTGTACGCACGCTCTACCGTCGCTGATTTCGAAAGCTCCGGCAGCGATGGGGTCTCCGTCGAGCACGCAGCCGTCGCGCCTGCTCCGCGCAAGCTCACACGCATCAAGCGCGACGTCGCAGCAGCGCCTTTTAACGACCCGGCCGATTCCACGGGCAAGTGATGCAGACGCTGAGCTCGGCCGGGGCCGCCGCGCGCCGAACCCGCGCCGCGTTGCGCATCGCCCTGAGCCACTACGTCGCCAACGGGCTGTCGGTGGCCTTCGGGCTGCTGCTTATATCGGGCGGCCTGCACCTCTGGCTGGGCACCGTCGCAGGCGCTGCCGCGTCGGTGGGCGTCATCGTCGCTTCGCCGCCCGACCTCGCTGCGCCACGCCGCGGCAAGTTTTTCCAGATGCTGCCGGCGCCACTCATCAGCATGCCGCTTTTCTTCGTGGTCCAGTGGTTGCACACCGCGCCGCTGAAGCTCGGGCTGGTGCTGGTCCCCGCCACTTTCCTGTCTTTCACGCTCATGGCATGGGGCAAACGCGGCATTCCGATTGCCATCGCGATCATGCTGGCGATGATTTTTTCGATGGCCACGCCGCCACCAACCGATCTGCACGAGGCACTCGAACGCACGCTGCACTTCGGCATGGGTGCCGGGCTGTACGTCATCTACGCCACCTTGGCCAACCTGGCACTCAACGCCCGCTACCGCGTGCAACTCATAGCCGACGTGCTGTTGGCGCTGGCGAACCTGATGCGCACCGAGGCGCGCCAGTTCAGTGCCAAAGACGAAACCGACGACGTGCGCGATTCGCCGGCGCCGATGCTCGGCCAGTTACTGACGCAGCAGGCCGCCCTCGCCGATCAGATTCAGGCGGCGCGGGACATCGTGCTCGAGTCGCCGCGCACGCCGCGCCGGCAACGGCTCGCCGGCATGCTGGTGATCGTGCTGGAGATGCGCGACCACCTGTTGGCCAGCGAACTCGACCTCGACGTATTGCGCACGCACTCCGACCATGCAGGCTCGCTCGGCGAGATGCGCGCGGTGCTCGAATTGATTGCGAACGACGTCACGCGTCTGGCAGATTCACTGCTGCTCGGCCGCAAACCCCAAGCGGGACAAGACCGCCGGCCCACCCTTTCGGCCATCGCCATTCCAACCTACACGGGCCGGCCCGACGGCCTGGCCGCACCCAACACGGCCGTGTTGGCGCGCGGACTGGCGAGCCGCATCGGCCACCTCAACGATGAAGTGATGCGACTCACCGCACTGGCACGCGGCGAGCGCGAGCCCGACCTGGCCGTGGTGCGCGCCAACTGGCAAATGTTCGTGAGCCCGACGGCGTGGTCGTGGCGCCCTTTCCTCACGCTCTTCAACTGGGACGCACCGCCGCTGCGCCACGCCATCCGCGCAGCACTGGCGATTGCCGCTGGCTACAGCATCGCGGTGTTGCTGCCGTGGGGCTCGCACGACTACTGGATTTTGCTGACCATCGTCGTCGTGCTGCGCGGCAGCCTCTCGCAAACGCTGGAGCGGCGCAATGCGCGCGTGGCCGGAACGATGCTGGGATGCGTGCTCGCTGTCGGCTTGTTGTCCACCCATCCGTCAGCGTTGGTGCTGCTGCTTTCGGTGACCTGCGCGCAGGCTGTGGCGCACGGCTTTGCGGTACGGCGTTACCTGATCACGGCCGTCGCAGCCACCGTGCTCGGTCTGGTGCAGGCACACCAGCTGTACGCCGGCGCCGCCCCGACCTTCGCGCTCGTCGAACGCATTGCCGACACCTTGATCGGTGCGGCCGTGGCGTGGGGCTTCTGCTACGTTCTGCCGTCGTGGGAGCGCAGCCAAATCCCCGCTCTGGTGGCGCGCACGCTGCTGGCGCAAGCGCGCCATGCCCGACTCGCGCTCGGCCTCGGGCAACTGCAGGCCGTCGACACCAGCCCCGAGCTCGAATGGCGACTGGCGCGCAAGGAGGCTTTCGACAGCCTCTCCGCGCTGGTGCAGGCCACGCAGCGATCGCTGTCCGAACCACGCGCAGTGCGGCCGCCCATCGAGCCGCTAGAGCGCCTGCAGGCCCACAGCTACCAGTTGCTGGCCCAGCTCAGCGCGGTCAAGTCGATGCTGGTGTTGCGGCGCGACCGGTTGACGCCCACTGAAATCGAGGCGCCGCTGGCACGTGCGGCCGAGCAGATCCAGTCGGCGATCGGCAACCCGGCCGATGCGTCTGCCAAAGCTGCCAAGGCGGTGGAGGCCGCACAGTCTGGCGAGGCACCCGCAGAAACGACGTCTGCACCGCGCACACGGGTGGTTGGCCCGATCCCGCTGCCCGACCCTTTCGACAACGACATCAGTCCCTGGCTGCTGCGCCGACTCGATCTCGCAAGCGGCCTGGCACTGCAGCTGCACGACGACGCGGCGCGCATCTTGCAGGCCGAAGCGGAGGCCGAAACGATGGCTGGACTGTTGCCGAAGGAAGCTTGATGGAGTTGCATGCATTGCTTGGCCACCCGTGGTTCGGCACGTGGATCGCGGCGCTGATCGCCAGCGCATCGGGCCTGCTCGTCTACCGCGTGGGCGGCATGCTGTTGCTGCGCCTGACGCGTCATGCGGTCGTTCTGCATTCGACGATCTCGAAGGCACGCACGGCGGCGCGGTGGGTTCTGCCGCTCGTGGCGCTACAGATGGTGTGGCAGGCCGCGCTCGACGACCTTCGCTACATCGACAGCGTGCGGCACCTCAACGGATTGCTGCTCATCGCGTCATGCACCTGGCTGGCCGTGCGGTGCATCAACGGCTTCACCGAAGGCCTGCTCGCCAAGCATCCTCAAGACGTCGACGACAACCTGCAGGCGCGCCGCATCCACACGCAGGCCAAGGTGCTGGCACGCACCGCCAGCACGATGGTTCTGGTGGCCGGGGCGGCGCTCATCCTCATGACGTTTCCGGGCGCGCGGCAGGTCGGTGCCAGCCTGCTCGCCTCTGCCGGCGTCATCGGCATCGTGGCCGGTCTTGCTGCCAAGCCGGTGCTGAGCAACCTGATCGCCGGCCTGCAGATCGCCTTGGCGCAGCCGATACGCATCGACGATGTGCTCATCGCCGAGGGTGAGTGGGGCAAGGTCGAGGAGATCACGGGAACCTTCGTCGTGATGAAGCTGTGGGACGAACGCCGCCTCATCCTGCCGCTCAGCTATTTCATTGAGAAGCCGTTCCAGAACTGGACGCGACAGAGCGCGCAGTTGCTGGGTTCGACCTTCATCTACGTCGACTACACGATGCCGCTGGCGCCGCTGCGCGCGGAGATGGAGCGCATCGTGCGCGCGGCGCCGGAGTGGGATGGTCGCGTGTTCGTGCTTCAGGTGACCGACGCCACCGAGCGCACGATGCAGCTGCGCATCCTTGCCACTGCGGCCACCGCGCCGCTGGCGTTCGATCTGCGCTGCCGCATCCGCGAAGGGCTCATCGACTTCGTGCAGCGCGAGTATCCGGAATCGCTTCCCAAGCTGCGCATGCAGGACATGGGTGGGCCGTCCGCTTCAGCGGTCGCACAAGGCCCGGCGGCACCCGCGCCGACCGTGGCAGCAATGGGCACGGCCAATCCAGCCAACCTCATGCAGCCGTTGCCGCACCGCTGAGCTGCACGCTTGCGCATCAGCGCCCGGCGCCCCACAACCTCCAGCACGGCGCCAATTCGTCGATGCTCGAACTCCCGCCTGACTTGACTCGTCTTCAATTTAGATATATCTTTTGTGTTTTAGATACACACGAGAGAGATCGACATGCGACATTTCAGATCATTCGAGCGATGCACACGCCGCGCCGAACACGGTGACGGTTCCGACGGCGGACGCGGCGGGCCCGGCCATCGACATGACCATGGCGACGGCCCGCGAGGCATGGGCGGTGGTGGCCGTGGCGGTAGTGGCAGGGTCTTCGGCCACGGCGGCCTGCGCTTCGTGCTGCTGCAACTCATTGCTGACAAGCCGAGCCACGGCTACGAGCTGATCAAGGAAATCGAAGAACGCCTGGGCGGCAGCTACAGCCCGAGCCCCGGCATCGTCTACCCGACCCTGACGCTGCTCGAAGAGCTGGGCTACGTCAGCGTCAATGCTGCCGATGAAGGTGGCCGCAAGCGCTACAGCATCACTGCAGCAGGCACCGAGTTCCTGGCCGCCAATCGCGACACAGCCGACGCGATGATGGCGCGTATGAACGGCGGAGTCGACGGTGCGGGGCCACGCGGCGGCCGTCCGCCGCAAGTCGTTCGTGCCCTCGAGAACCTGAAGCTGGCGATGCGCATGCGCCTGTCGTCGCGAGAACCGATGACCGATGCGCAGGCCCATGCCTTCGCTGCCGTGCTCGACAGCGCGGCGCAACAACTGGAGCGCATTTGATGAGCGACACGACAACCGCTTCGATCGCAGACGCCTCGCCGAAAAGCGCGCCTGATCGACTGCCGCGCCGCGTGCGCCACGCGCTTCGGTTCCGAAAGCTCAAAGTGCGCAGCGTGCAGCGCGTAACCCCGCACCTGATACGCATCACCGTCGACGGCGAGTCGCTCGCGGGCTTCACCAGTCCAGGCTTCGATGACCACGCGAAGCTCTTCTTTCCCGACGCGGCGACCGGCGAGTTGACCTTGCCGACCGCCGGCCCCGACGGTCCGATCTGGCCCGAGGGCCGCAAGCCGACCATGCGCGACTACACGCCGGGCCGCTTCGACGCCGTCGCCGGCACGCTTGAGTTCGACTTCGCGCTGCATGACGCCGGCCCCGCGACGCAATGGGCCGAGCGCGCCAAGCCGGGCGATGTGCTCGGCGTCGGAGGACCACGTGGCTCTTTCATCGTTCCAACCGATTTCGACTGGCATTTGCTGATCGGCGACGACACCGCATTGCCGGCGATCGCACGGCGCCTTGCCGAGTTGCCACGCAACGCCCGCGCGATCGTGCTGGCGGAAGTCGACGGGCCGGACGATCAGATCGCTTTCGAGACGCATGCCGAGCTGACAGTCCAATGGGTGCATCGCGGCGGCGCCGCGCCGGGTACGTCGACGTTGCTACTCGACACGCTGCGCGGCCTTACGTTTCCGGCAGGCGACTTTCATGCGTGGGTGGCATGCGAATCTTCCGCAGCCAAAGCCTTGCGTGCGCTCCTCGTCGGCGAGCGTGGTGCCAACCCGAAATGGACGCGCGCGTCAGGCTATTGGCGCAAGGGCGCCGCGGCAACGCACGACACCTACGAAGAGTAAAAATCCAGCGGCTCACTACTACAACATGTCGCAAACCGTCTGCAATAGGCCGTTCGGCGATTGGCAACTGAATACCAAAGAACTAGGATTAAACCCTTGGGAGCGGACAACAGAAGAGGAACAACAGCGAATCGGCGGCCGTCGCGCTTTTCGTAACTGCAGAAAGGGAACCGCATGGGATCCGATCTCGAAAAATGGCAATTCGTTGCGGCGGTGATCGTTGGCGGTCTGGTGGTTCTCGGCCTGGTCGGCTTCGGCTGGAATCGCATCGCGGCCCGTCGCCGTTCCCAATACCTTATCGCCGCAGCGCGGGTGCGCTCCGGCTATGTTCCAGGTGGCTTGCCGACCGTGCGAGGCGGGCCTACAGGTTCCACCGGCATGGGAGAACTCGGCCCCGCGAGTGCGCCACAGCCGCTGGCAGCCAACGAAGGCGAATTCGAAGAAATGGTCGATGAGCAGCCGCTCATCCGCATCCGCTATCTAGACGCGCTGTCCAGGAAGGTCAGTGCCGAGCTGCAGGTCGAGCATCTGGATATTCATAAGCGTCTCGTCGTCGGCTATTGCGACCATCCCGGCGACACGCGGCGCATTCCCCTGCGCAATATCGTCGGTGCGCGCATTGCCGAAACCGGCCAGCGCTTCGATGTCGACACGTGGGTCGACGCGGTGCGCGTCGCACGGCGTCGCCGCGGACAGGGCTGAGCCGACGACAACGGCGACGCTGCTCATACCCCGACCTCTTCGACGTTCGCCAGATTCATTGAGTGCATCGCCGATGGTGAGTGCCGCATCCAGCGTCGTCTCGGCGCTGGCCACGTCGTTGACCAGGAAGCCGAAGCGGTGGGTGAAGTCTCGACAAAGACATGATCCAATCCGCTCTCCATGCCCGCCTCATCCCCTGCCCCGACCCCTGCCGCGACCCCTGCAGACTACTCAGCCCACACACCCATGATGGCGCAATATCTGCGCCTCAAATCGGACTTCCCGGAGACGCTTCTGTTCTACCGGATGGGCGATTTCTACGAGCTTTTCTACGCCGACGCAGAGAAGGCCGTGCGCCTGCTCGACATCACGCTGACGCAGCGCGGCAACTCTGCCGGTGCGCCGGTGGTCATGGCGGGCGTGCCGTTCCACGCGGTCGATACTTACCTGGCGCGACTCATCAGGCTGGGCGAATCGGTAGCGATCTGCGAGCAGATCGGCGAGGTCGGTGCGACCAAGGGGCCAGTCGAGCGCAAGGTGATGCGGGTGGTCACCCCCGGCACGTTGACCGATGCCGAGTTGCTCAACGACAAGAGCGAGTCGATGCTGCTCGCGGTGCACGCCGGCACGCGCAACGTGTGCGGGCTGGCCTGGCTCAGCGTGACGGGTGCTGAGTTGCGTCTTGCGGAGTGCGCGGCCGACGCGCTCGAAAGCTGGATCGCGCGCATCGCGCCGAGCGAGTTGATCTACAGCGCCGAAGTGACGACGACCTTTGAGCAGCGCCTCAAAGCCGCGCGCACGGCCACGCCATTCACGCTCTCCATCCGGCCTGCCTGGCAGTTCGATGGCGGACTCGGCGAGCGCAAGCTCAGCCAGCAGATGGGCAGCAACAGCCTCGCTGCGTGGAACGCCGAAGGTCTCCCCAACGCGCATGCTGCCGCGGCCGCGCTGCTCGGCTATGCGGAACATACGCAAGGCCGCGCGCTGCCGCATGTGCAACGACTTTCGGTCGAGCGCGATGGCGAATTGATCGAGCTGCCGCCCACGACGCGCCGCAATCTCGAACTCGTGCAGACCTTGCGCGGGGAAGACTCGCCGACGCTGTTCTCGTTGCTCGACACCTGCATGACCGGCATGGGAAGCCGCCTGCTGAAGCGATGGCTGCTGTCGCCGCGCCGCGACCGCGATGAGGCGCAGTCGCGCCTCGAAGCCATCGCCGCGCTGCAGACGAGTGCACCCGGCAGCACCGCTGCACCATGGCGCACGTTGCGGGAGCAACTGAAGAACATCAGCGATATAGAGCGAATCGCTGCCCGCATTGCGCTGCGCCAGGTGCGCCCTCGCGAGTTGGTCGCGCTGCGTCTTGCGCTGTCGAAGGCGGAGCAACTGGCGCCATCGTTGCCGGGCGTTGCAGTTCTGCTCAATCAGATCTCGGAGCATTGCAAGCCTCCCGAAGGCTGCGTCGATCTGCTGGCGCAAGCCATCAAGCCCGACCCGTCGGCGCTGGTGCGCGATGGCGGCATCATCGCCACCGGCCACGATGCCGAACTCGACGAGCTGCGCGCCATCAGCGAGAACTGCGACGATTTTTTGCTGCAGCTCGAAGTTCGCGAACGAGAGCGCACCGGTATCACCAACTTGCGCGTGCAGTTCAACCGTGTGCACGGCTTCTACATCGAGGTGACGCAAAGCGCGCTCGGCAAGGTGCCTGACGACTACCGCCGTCGCCAGACGCTGAAGAACGCCGAGCGATTCATTACGCCCGAACTCAAGGCCTTCGAAGACAAGGCGCTGTCGGCACAAGATCGTTCCCTGGCGCGCGAGAAGTACCTTTACGAACAGCTGCTCGATGCGCTGCAGCCATCGATCGCACCTTTGACACGGCTCGCCACTGCCATCGCGACGCTAGACGCACTGTGCGCGCTGGCCGAGCGCTCGTACAGCCTGCACTGGCGCGCGCCGAGTTTCGTATCGCATCCGTGCATCGAGATCGAAAAGGGCCGGCATCCTGTGGTGGAGGCTCGGTTGGCCGAGAAGTCGTCGGGCGCCTTCATCGCCAACGATACGCAGCTCGGGCCGCAGCAGCGCATGCAGGTCATCACGGGGCCGAACATGGGCGGCAAGTCGACCTACATGCGGCAGGTCGCGATCATCGTGTTGCTCGCTTCGATCGGCTCGCACGTCCCGGCTGCGGCTTGTCGGCTCGGACCGATCGATGCGATCCACACGCGCATCGGTGCCGCCGACGACCTGGCCAACGCGCAGTCGACCTTCATGCTCGAGATGACGGAAGCCGCGCAAATCCTGCACAGCGCCAGCGCCCAATCGCTCGTGCTGATGGACGAGATCGGCCGCGGCACGAGCACCTTCGACGGCCTGGCGCTGGCTGCCGGCATCGCGGCGCAGTTGCACGACCGGACGCGGGCCTTCACGCTCTTCGCCACGCACTACTTCGAGCTCACCGAGTTTCCGGCAACGCACCATGCCGCGGTCAACATGCACGTGAGCGCCACCGAGAGCACAAAGAACGGGGGCCGGGACATCGTCTTTTTGCACGAGATGCAACCCGGCCCGGCCAGCAAGAGCTACGGCATCCAGGTCGCACGGCTGGCGGGCATGCCGGCTGCCGTCGTCAACCACGCGCGTCAGGCGCTCGATGCGCTGGAGGCGCAACAGACGCAAAGCCGGGCACAAGTCGACTTGTTCGCGGCGCCGCCAGCCACCGCTGCGCCGGAGGTGAGCGCCGTAGAATCCGCGCTGGCGGCGCTCGACCCCAACGCGATGAGCCCACGCGAGGCGCTCGATGCGCTCTACACACTTCAAAAATTGAACACGCGCGAACGCGGGGCCGCATGAGCTGGCCCGGTTCGTGCGGCAAGACTCCATGACTTATTGCGTAGGCATCAAACTCAACGCCGGACTGGTGTTTCTCTCCGACTCCCGCACCAATGCGGGAGTGGATCACATCAGTACCTTCCGCAAAATGATCGTCTACGAGCAGCCGGGCGATCGCGTCATGGTGCTGCTGTCGGCAGGCAACCTGAGCATTTCGCAGTCGATCCGCGAGATCCTGCAAATCGAGGAGCTGCGCGAGATCGGCGAAAACGGTCAACCCGGACCGCCCATCACCATCTGGAACGCCAAAAGCATGTTCGATGCCGCGCGGGTGTTGGGCTCGGCGGTACGCCATGTGTACGACCGCGATGCCGAAGCGCTCAAGCACGCAGGCCTCGACTTCAACGTGTCGTTCATCTTCGGCGGCCAGGTGCGCGGCGAAGGCATGCGGTTGTTCCTGGTCTACGCCGCCGGCAACTTCATCGAAGCGACAACCGAGACGCCCTACTTCCAGGTCGGCGAGTCGAAGTACGGCAAGCCCGTGCTCGACCGCGTTCTCACACCCGAAACGCCGCTGGACGAAGCTGCCAAGTGCGCGCTGGTGTCGATGGACTCGACCATGAAGTCGAACCTGTCGGTCGGCCTGCCGCTCGACCTCGTCGTCTACGAAGCCAACAAGCTCGAAACCGATCGCGTGATCTGCATCGATGCCGAAAATCCGTACTACCGGATGATGCACAACAGCTGGGGCCAGAAGCTGCGCGAAGTGTTCGACAGCATCGAAGACCCGGTGTGGGACGACGCAGCCAGCGCGCACCCGCTGAAGATGCCAGCGGCCCGGCACAGCGCGCTGCGCAAGATCTCGACGCCGGAAGAAAAGCTGATCTGAACACGACGTTGGCGCCGGGCTTGCCATCGGTCGTTTTCTCGCACGGCAACAGCTTTCCGGCAAGTACCTACCGGGTGATGCTCGACAGCCTGCGCAGCCGCGGCTTCGGGGTCGATGCTGTCGAGAAGTTCGGGCACGACCCGGCGTATCCGGTCACCGACAACTGGCCGCATCTGGTCGAACAACTCGCCGACTTCGCGCGACGGCAGGTCGACACATCAGGCGGTCCGGTGTTTCTGGTCGGCCATTCGCTTGGCGGCTTTTTGAGCCTGATGTGCGCTGCACGTCATCCCGAGTTAGCCAGAGGCGTCGTGCTGCTCGATTCACCTCTGATCGGCGGATGGCGCGCGAACACACTCAATCTCGTCAAGCGAACGCCGCTCCTCAAAAGCATGTCGCCCAGCGTCGTGAGCCGCAAGCGGAAGAACAGCTGGCAAGACCGCGACGCGGTCTTCGAACACTTCAAGAGCAAGAAGGTGTTTGCGAAGTGGGACGAACAGGTACTGCGCGACTACATCGACCACGGCACGCTCGAAGCCGCGGCCGAAACTGATGCCGCACGCACCCTGAGCTTCGACCGCGATGTCGAGACGGCCATCTACGACACGCTGCCGCACAACCTGAGCACGTTGCTGCGCGGTCATCCGCTCCAATGCAAAGTCGCATTCGTGGGCGGGCGTCAATCGGTCGAGATGAGACGCGCCGGCATGGCGATGACCGAGAAAGTCACCAAGGGCCGACTGAGCCTGCTCGACGGCACGCACCTCTTCCCAATGGAAAAGCCGATAGCAATTGCAGCGGCTGTCGAGGCCTCGTTGCGTAATCTTCTGGGCTGAAAGCGCGACGCGTTGCATCGAGCGGGTTGAACGCGCCGAAGTCCTGCTTCAGGGCTGTTCACGAACTGTCTTTCGCACCTTGCGTGGCGCGTTGATGGCGGTGCCGACCCTCCATCCCGATTCCGCCTGCGCGACGCCGCCGACCATGACCGCAGTGTCCGCGGCTTACGACTGAACACCGCACGCGCTTTGGCGCGATGGTGATGTGACCTGGAGTTATTCCGCCCAGACCACCATCCCGCTCCATGCGGTCGCCAGCACCACGATGCCGAAGGCGATGCGATACCAGGCGAACGGCACGAAGTTGTGCGTGCTGATGTACTTCAGCAGCCAGCGCACACAGAGCCATGCGCTGATAAACGCGAACACGAGGCCGACCAGAAAGAGCGGAATGTCAGCTACGGACAGCAGCGCGCGCTCTTTGTAGAGGCTGTACACGCTCGCACCGATCAAGGTCGGGATCGCCAGAAAGAACGAATAGTCGGTCGCCGCCTGCCGGCTGAGCCCGAGCAACATGCCGCCGATGATGGTCGATCCGCTGCGACTGGTGCCCGGAATCATCGCAAAACATTGCACCAGCCCGACCTTGAGCGCATCCCACGGCGTCATGTCGTCGACGTGCTCGATGCGCACAGCGCCCGGCGGCCGCTTCTCGGCCCACAGGATGATGAACCCGCCGATGATGAAGGTGCTGGCCACCACGATAGGGATGAACAGGTGCGCCTTGATCGCCTTGCCGAACAAGAGCCCCAACACCACCGCTGGCAAAAATCCGATGAGCACGTTGAGCGCCAGCCGGCGAGCCTTGGGCTGCCGCGGCAACGCCACGATGGTCGACTGGATCTTCTGCCAATACACGAGGATGACCGCGAAGATGGCGCCCGTCTGGATCGCGATGTCGAAGACCTTGGCCTTGTCGTCGTCGAAGCCGAGCAGTGAGCCCGCCAATATGAGGTGGCCGGTCGAAGAGATCGGCAAAAATTCGGTCAGACCCTCGACGATGCCCATCACCGCGGCCTTCACCAGCAAAACGATATCCACAAGCACTCCTTGAAAGTGCGCCGATTATCGCGAGCCGCGCGTTCAGGTTCTGCTCAGCCGACGCGAAGCGTCGCCCTCGGCATTCACATCGGCGAACGACAACGCGCTCGCCAGGTAGTCGATGAAGAGCTTGGTCTTGGGCGATACGAGGCGCGACGGCAGCAGCGCATACACAGGGACGCTCGCCATTTGCCAATCGGCCAGCACGCGTACGCCAGTGCGTGCAGCCTCCGAAAATGCCCCCGGATACACCGGCAGAGCCGCGATGCCGTGGCGCTGGTTGACCAGTTGATGCGCCATCTGCACCTGGTTGGTAGACAGTCGGCCAGCGACTCTCACATCGACCTTTTGATCGCCTTTGCTGAAGGTCCAGGTGGTACCGCCTGGGGGCTTTTCCAGGAGGATGCAGGCGTGGGCCTCGAGGTCCTGGGGGCGGTTCAGCGCCGGCGCGCCGGCAAGATAGTCGGGCGCCGCGAACACGTGCTGCGCAATCGCACCCAGCGGCCGTGCAATCAGAAATTGCTCATGCACGGGGCCGACCCGTATCGCCACATCCACTCGCATGACAGACGGATCGACGGCCTCCGGACACAGGTCGATTTCGAGTTCTATGGCCGGATGCGCGCGGATGAAGTCACCTAGAAGCGGTGAGATCCAGCTATTTCCAAAATCGGGCGGCATGGACACGACGAGCCGTCCCTGCGTACTGGCGGCCGCCGCAACGGTTTCTGCGTAGACCGAATGCACGGCGGCCACCAGCGGCTTGGCGCGTGCGAAATAGATTTGGCCATCAGCCGTAAGCTGGATTGATCGGCCACCCCGCATCGTCAGCTTGGTGCCCGTCCATCGTTCGAGGGCACTGAGGCGTTTCGAGACCATCACGACCGGAATACCCAACTGCGCACCCGCGCGTGCAAGGCTGCCCAGTTCGCCGACGGCCACGAACGCGGCAATATCCTGGAGTTGATCGAGCGAATCCATCAGACCGTGGCGCTTCGACGCAACCTTGATTCGAGCCATTCGACAAACACACGGCCTTTGCGCAGTGACGACTTTTCGCTGACTACTGCGCTGAGCGCCATGGGCGGCAGCTCCCAACCGCACAGCACGGGGACCAATGCGCCAGCAGCCGGCAGGCCCGCCGCCATGTCAGCCGGCAGTGCGGCAATTCCGAAATCTTCGCTGGCAAAACGCGCACGCAAAGAAACACTGTTGGTCGCGAGGGTGCCCCTTACCTGGACGGAAGCGCGCAAATCGTTGTGTTGCAGTTGCCAAACATTCAGGCCGGGATCACGTCCCTCGACGATGCAGTTGTGGGCGCAGAGGTCGGTTGGCACCAGCAGCGGTGCTGACTTTGCCAAGTAGCGCTCCGACGCATAGAGCCGCCACTGCACCGTGCCAACGGCTCGCACGAGCGCGCCTGTGGGAGGCGTGGCGTCGACGGGACCCAACTGCAGAGCGACGTCATGGCGGCTCGGCTCGTCCGTGGCATGCCGCGCCGAAAGATTCAATTCGAGCTCCAGCTTGGGATGGCGTTGAATAAACTCCGAAATGATCTCGGTCAAAAATCCGAGCCCGCATTCCGCCGGGGTTGCAACGACCAATCGACCCGAGAGCTGCTGATCGACCGCCCTGAAGGCGTCGTGCAACCGCAACGCGTCGAGCGTCAAGGCCTCGCTGCGAGCGAAGTAATCGGCACCTGCCTCGGTCAATTGGATGCGACGCGTCGAGCGCTGCAACAGGCGAACACCCATCGCGGATTCGATGGCTGTGAGGCGCCTCGATAGCGTTGCTGGACATGGGCGTGCCACCTTTCATGGTGGCCACCTCGCTTCAAGCGGTCATCGCACAACGACTGGTGCGGCTTAACTGCATGGATTGCGCGCAACCACAGACTCCCACGCCACAGGAACAATCGTGGCTCAGCGCCATGGGTGCGGCGGACGAGGGAATTTCGGCCCGACGCGGCACCGGATGCTCGGCCTGCCACGCAACCGGGTACGCCGGTCGGATGGGCGTCTACGAGTTGTTGGTGATGGACCCGGTATTGACCGAAGCCATCCTGCGCTCCGACCCCGTCGCATTCACCAAAGCCGCCCGCGAGCGAATGCTGGGCAAGACCGTGGCGCATCAGACTCTGGCGTTGGTGCGCCAGGGCCGCACTTCATTGGCAGAGGCGTTGCGCGTCGGCTTCGACACCGGCGAGGAAGAGAACTCCTAGTGGCAATGTACGCATGGCGTGGGCGCAATGCCCGCGGGGAAACGGTCCAGGGGCAAATGGAAGCGCTGACGGAAGGTGGTGTCGCCGATGAACTCATGGCCATCGGCGTCGCTCCGGTCCAAATTGCCGCAGTTGCCAAGGTCGTGACCGACAGCACCAGCTGGCTGGCGCGCTTCAACCAGAAACCGATCGTGGTGGAAGACATCCTCGTGTTTTCGCGTCAGATGCACACGCTCAGCAAAGCGGGCGTTCCCATCTTCAGGGCCTTCGCAGGACTGGAGGCTTCGGCAAGCAAACCGACCATGCTCGCGATGCTGCAGGACATTCGCTCGAGCCTTGACCAGGGCCGCGAACTTTCGGCCGCCATGGCGCGACATCCGAAAGCGTTCAGTGCTTTTTATGTCTCGATGGTGCAGGTCGGCGAAATGACCGGGCGCCTGCCCGAAGTGTTCTTGAACCTGCACGAGCAGCTGGAATTCGATCGGGATGTGCGTGAGCGCGTCAAACAGGCCATGCGTTACCCGATGTTCGTCATGGTGGCGATGGCGGTCGCAGTTGTGATCCTCACGGTATTTGTCATCCCGGTCTTCGCCCAGGTTTTCGAAGGTTTTCATGCGCAGTTGCCGCTGCTTACGCGCGCGCTGCTGGGGTTTTCCGGCTGGATGGTCTCGTGGTGGCCGCTGCTGGTGCTCGCTGGAATGGCGAGCAGCCTCGCGATCAAAAGCTATCTGCGCACTCCGGCCGGACGTTACCGCTGGGACGCACTCAAACTGCGTTTGCCCATCGTCGGGGACATTCTGCTCAAAGGTGCCCTGGCTCGTTTTGCCCGAAGCTTTGCCCTGGCGATTCAAAGCAGCGTGCCGCTGGTGCCGGCTTTGAATGTGGTGGCGGTGACGGTCGACAACGACTTCATCAGCAGCCGCATCAAACAGATGCGCGATGGCATCGAGCACGGCAGCAGCATCTCAAGCTGCGCAGCCGGTACGGGCGTTTTCACGCCATTGGTTCTGCAGATGATGGCCGTCGGCGAGGAAACCGGAGAACTCGACTCCTTGATGTTCGAAATAGCCCGTATGTATGAGCAGCAAACCGACTACAGCGTCAAAGGCTTGGCCGCGGCCATCGAACCGATCTTGCTGGTTGTCATTGCCGTGCTTGTGCTGCTGCTCGCACTGGGAGTTTTTCTACCGCTGTGGAGTCTCGGACAGGCGGCCACCGGCCGAGGCTGACCACGCGTGCGCAACAGGCGCGTGCCCTGCAGAGCGAATCAGCATCCCCTTCCACCGTTTCTCGGCGCGCGTTAGAAATCAGTGGGCTTTCAACTGGTTGCACGATGTCTGCTCAAACAAACGTTCCATTCGCTCAGACAAACGACGACTGCCGCGACGATCTCAACAATGGCAAATGTCTCGCAATTTCTCTCTGCTTCCAGTAGCGCTTCATCGATTTCACCGGAGCAGACGATGCGCGTAGCCCTCCTGGAAGACGAACCGATCCAGATGCAACTGATGGTTGCGACCCTCGAGACTTTTGGTGCGACTGACGACGACGCCATCAACTGCTCTCAATTCACGGACGGTGAATCGCTTCGCAATGCGCTCCTCACCGACCCGTTCGACCTGCTGATACTCGACTGGAACTTCAATCCCACGAACGGCCTCGACCTGGTGCGCTGGATGCGTGAAAAAGGAAGCGGCAGCGAGAACGAAAAAGCCCTTGCCGAACTGCCCGTTATCGTCGTGAGCGCACGCAGCACGGCAGGCGATTCAGCGGAAGCGCTGGCCGGTGGCGCCGACGACTACATCGCCAAGCCGTTCCGGCGCGGAGAGCTGCTGGGACGCGTGCAACAACTCATGAACTTGGTGCCTCGAAAGCAAAGCCGATCCCATACACCGACCTGATCCAGTCGTGCTCCGGTGCCGCTACCGACAGCTTGCGCCGCAGGTTCTTGATGTGGCTGTCGACCGCGCGCTCGGTCACATCGGCGGTGTCGTCATAAGCCAGTTCGAGTAAGCGGGCGCGCGAGAAAATGCGGCCCGGATGACGCGCCAGCGCCTGCAACAGGCCGAACTCCCGGCGCGTCAGATTCAGCGGTATGCCATGCAGCGATGCGCGCCAGTGCACGTCATCGAGCAACAGGGCGCGACCACGCTCCGTGGTACCAGCAGCCCCACGGCCTTCTGCGCTTTCGATGGCTGTTCGACGCAGCACCGCACGCACTCGTGCCACCACTTCGCGCGGAGAGAACGGCTTGCACACGTAGTCGTCGGCACCCGCTTCCAGCCCCACCAGCCGGTCTATTTCTTCGATGCGCGCGGTCAGCATGATGATCGGATGCAGCGTGTAGGCGCGCGCCTGCTTCAGCACCTGCAGGCCATCGAGCCGAGGCAGCATGACGTCGAGCAGGGTGAGGTCGGGAGGCGCAGCGAGCATGCGCTCCAGCGCGGTCTGGCCATCGGCGACGTGCTCCGTTTCGTAGCCCGCATGGTGCAGATAGTCTTGCAGCACCGACGCGATGTCGGGCTCGTCTTCGACGATGAGAATGCGGGTCATGTTGCACTCATGTTGCAGCGACCACGGGCAACGACACGGTGATACGGAGCCCGCCCTGCGGCGATGCAGAAGCGTCGATGGTGCCGCCATGCGCTTCGACCGTCGCGCGGCAAATCGACAGACCGAGACCCGAACCACCCGTCGCGCGACTGCGCGAGGTTTCACCGCGGAACAGGCGCTCGAACAATCGCGGCAGTTCGGCCTCCGACACGCCTGGTGCGCTGTCGTCGAAGTGCAGCACCAGTCGGTCGGTCGCCTCGGTGGCTGCGGTAGCGGCCGATGAATGGACAAGCGCCCCGATGCGCAGCTCGCCCGGTGCATCGGTGTACGCCAGCGTGTTGTCGAGCAGATTCATAAAGACAAGATGCAAGCGCCGCGCATCGCCCTCCATTACCGGTTGGGCAGAGGCGGCCAGCGCGTCCAGCGCCCGCGTGTCGACACGAATGCGCGACCGTGCGAAGCGGTCTGCCGACAGCGTGACCGCCTCTTTCAACAACGCCAGCGGAAACAGCGGGGCGACCGTCAGCGGTTCGCCTTGCGGGTCGCGCATGCTGCTGCGCAGATCGTCTACCAGTTGGCCCAGGCGCATGACCTGCCGATGCAGCCGCAACGCGGTGCGGTCGTCGAACGTGCGCACGCCGTCTTGCAGCGCTTCGATCTCGGCACGCATGGCTGCCAGGGGCGTACGCAGCTCGTGCGCGACATCGGCGAGCCACGCGCGGCGCGATGCCTCGCTGGTGTCGAGGCGCTCGGCCATGTCGTTGAACGTGCGGCCGAGCAGCGCGAGCTCGTCGCTGCCCGGCACCAGCACGCGCGTACCCGAGCGGCCGCGCGCGATGTCCTGCGCACCCTGCGTGAGCGCGTCGATCGGGCCGAGCCAGCGCCGCCCGAGCAGCCACGACAGGCCGAGCGCGAAGATCAAGCCAGCGATCGCCGTCAGCGCGACCACGCTCGACTGCCGCGCGATGAAAGCGCGATCGGCTTCGCTGTCCAGGCCCTCGACCGGCGCGAGCACCAGGTAGCCGACCACGTCGTTGCCGCGCTTGATCTTCAGCCGCGCGGCCGATGCGTTGTCCACGTTCGCCCCGACCACACGAACGCCCGCAGCATCGACCACGCCGAGCCGTTGGTAGATCGAATCGGCGGCTTCGCGTGGATCCGGGTAGAGCCAGGGTGGCGGCGGTGGTGCATAGCGCCGCGGCAGCAAGTCGAGCTGCGGCGACGGCATCGGCGGGCCACCCTCGCCGTCATAGGAGCCATTGCCATTGTTCGCACCATTGTTCTCACCGTTGCTCGCGCCGTCCCCACCGTGCGGCCACTGGCGACGCGCATACCAGGGCGGCAGTCGGCTGTCTTCCTTGACGCCGGTGCTGCTGCGCGACTCGCTCGAAAGGCCCAGTTGCAACCGATGCCACGCTTCGTCTTCGTTGCGCAGCTTGTTCCAGTTGCCATTGACGACATAGTGCTTCTGCAGCAACTGCGCGAGCCAGTCCATGCGGCGGATTTCAATTTCCGCCACGTACGGCCCCATGCCACTTTGCAAGCCGAAGATCGAGAAGCCCGAAAAAATAAGCAGCAGCATCACCAGCAATGCGGCGAGGGCGAAAAATATCTTTCTGGAGAGCGTCAGGCGGGTCATCGCTTCATTCGGTGCATGGCCCATTTTGCTGAATGCACAGGTCGCGACCGGCCCTGCTTGTCTGCTGGTTGTCGTATGGGTTGCCAGAGCGTTTGGCATAGCCTCCGACGGTGCGGCCACTGTTCATGATCGGGGCCAGCGTCGACAGCCTGGAGTTGCCGCTGCGCGCCCGGTCGGCATCGCTGCCGCCGCCATCTTCGCCGTCGCATTCGCCACACCCGATCACGGCGCAGAACACCACGGTGCCCAGCAGGCCGACCGCGCAACGCCGCACGGAAATCTGCGATTGCATCGTCATTGCCATGCCGCAGACAGCGAGGGCCGCAGCGGCAACCGCAGCGTGAGTCCGAGACTGCCCAGCGACGAAGGCGCCGCATAGATGCGCCCGCCATGCCGATGCACGATGTACTCGCAGGCCCGCACGCAGCCTGCAGTGCGCTCGTCGGGCTTGCCGAAGAGTTGCGCCAGTCCGGTGGTGCAGGCATCGCGCCCCACGTCCATGAAGTGCACCACCGCACGCGAACCCTCGGAGCGCGCCAGCAGTTGCAGCGTACCGCCGCCCTGCATCGCGAGGCAGGCGATGCGGGAGACGTTGGCCAGCAGCAGCTCCCACTCATGATCGCCCACGCCGACGGGCAAGGGCTCGTCAGGCAGGCGCTGGTCGAGCGCGATGCCGTTGGCCTGCAACAGCGTCATGCAGGCCGGCGGCACGTCGCGCAGCATTTGGCAGAGGTCCATCCGGGTTGATGGCGGTGGTGGATGTGTTTGCATCTCGCGCTTCTTGTCCGTTCGATTCGTTGCGATTCAGAACGAGTGGCGAATGCCGAAGTCGTACCCCGTCGACGAACGCGGCAAGCTGGTAAAGCCGACTGCGCTGCTGCCACCCGCGGTGATCGCGGAGCTCAGGCTGCCGCTGTAGAGCGCATCGTTGCGGTTGTTGACGCGTGCCACCGTGGCGTAGAGCGCGGTGCGCTTCGACAGGTTGTGCACGTAACCCAACGCGAGCTTCTGGACATGCGGGTCGCTGCCCGTCAAACCGCTAGCGCCCTCGTCATAGCGCACCGCGGAATACGAAGCGCGGATCAGGCCCGGCCCGACCGGCACGCTGGCGCCGAGCAGATAGCCGTTGTAGCTGTCGCGCGATGTGGCGAGTGCAGTTTCGAAGCGGTTGCGCACGCTCGACAGTTCGCCGAAGAGCTTGACCGGGCCAAAGTCGTACGAAGCGCCGAGGTTGGCGGTCTCCACCTTGCGCGTCAGGGCGTTGGTATCGATGACGGTGTTCTCGCCGAGCGACATGGCGACGTCGAGCGGGCCGTTGGCATAGCCGAAGCGGCCGCCGACGTAACGGCCGGCGTTGCTGTTGGTCGATGCGACCAGTGCGGTCGTGCTGTTGTCGGTGTTCTCATGCAGGCTGTACTGCACCTGGCCATAGAAGCCACCCAGGTTCGGCGGCAAGAAGTAGCCGACCATGTTGCTGGCGCGAATGTAGTTGGGGTTGGCGAGGTTGGCGCTCCCGCTCACCGACGAGATCACGCTGGTGCCGGAGCCGGTGGTGCCGAACGGATCGAACACGGTGTCGTTCCAGTAGGTGGCGGTGTAGTCGCGGCCCAGGCGCAGTTCGCCGAAGCCGTTGGCAAGGCTCACCGTGGAGCGTCGGTTGAAGGCGCCGATGCCGGTCGATCCGTCGTCGTTGCTGATGGCCGACTCGAGCCAGAAACTGGCAGACAAGCCGCCGCCCAGATCTTCCGTGCCACGAAAGCCGAGGCGGCTCGCGTTGTAGCCGGAATTGGCCAGGCTCCACTGGCTTTGCTTGGCGGTGGCACCGGTCACCGCATCGCGCGATGTGGCCGATTGGTAGCTGACGGCCGCATCCACCACGCCGAACAGCGTGACGGACGACTGCGCCGATGCCAAACCAGTGACGGCCAGCGCGGCGAGCGCCGTAAGGGACTTTTTCATTCAGTTCTCCGAATCAAGAGAGGTGCTTCAGGCGCAGCCGGTTGGCATTGCCCTGGCAACCGCTGCGATGCAACGGCAACTGAATGGTGGAATCCAAATGGGGAGGTAATTGGGAGGCTCCGCCACCGCCTTCGGTCTTTACTGCGGAGCGGCCGTTGCGGGTGGGACGGTCATCCAGCTGGCTTCCCAGCCGCCACCGAGGTTCTGGATCAGCGCCACCGCTGCGTTCTGTCGATTGACCTGCAACTGCACCAGCGTGCGACGTGCGTTCAACGCGGCGGCCTGCGCGGTGACGACATCGGTGTAGCTCACTTGGGCAGCGCGATAGCGGTTGAGCAACTGTTGCTCGGTCTTGTCGGCAGCGAGCGAGGCCTGCAGGCGCAAGCCCTCCTGTTGGCCCAACGTAGCGGCCGCGGTCAACTGGTCTTCCACCGACTGAAAGGCGGTCAGCACGGTTTGCCTGTAACGCGCGACGCTGGCGTCGTAGCTGCCCTTGGCCTCCTCGACGCGCGCGCTGATCGCACCGCCATCGAACACCACCTGCGCGACCGACAACCCGAGCGACCACAGCGTGTTCGATGCGCTGAACAAATCGCCAACGCGACTGGCCGAGCTGCCGACCGAACCGCTCAGGCCGAAGCTGGGAAAGTACGCCGTCCGCGCGATGCCGATCTGCGCGTTGGCCGAGGCGACTGCGCGCTCCGCAGCGGCGATATCGGGCCGGCGTTGCAGCAATGTCGACGGCACGCCGGTGGGCACGCCGGGCACCGTCGGCGTCCACTTGGAAGCCGGCAGGCTGAAGTCGTTGGGCGCGGAGCCCACCAGCACCGCGATCGCGTGTTCGTACGTTGCGCGATTGCGCGTCAACGACACGCGATCGGCGCGCGTGCTGAGCAATTGCGTCTGCGCCTGCAGCACGTCGGTCTGCGCGGAGATGCCGGCCCGATAGCGGTTGTTGGTGATCTCGTAGGCGCGCTCGTAGCCGGCGATCGTTTCGTCGAGCAGCACGATCTCCGCGTCGGTCTCGCGCAGCGAAAAGTAGTTGGTCGCCAGATTGCCAATGGCCGACAGCCGCGCCAAAGCAAGGTCGGCCTCGCTGGCCTGCGCGCCGGCTTGGGCGCTCGTCACTGCTTGCCGCAGGCGGCCCCACACGTCGGGTGCCCAGTCGACACCCAGCGTCGCCGAGAACGCGTTGGTCGGCGTCGTTCCGGAACTGCCCGAACGCAGCGCACCGCTTCGGCGCCCGCTGCCATCGACGCTCACCTGCGGAAACAGCGCGGCGCGTTGCTCGCGCACAAGCGCTTGTGCCTGCGCGTAGTTGCCGACGGCGGCAGCGATGTTCTGGTTCGATACCTGCACGCGGGCGGCAAGTTCGTCGAGGTTGGCATCGTTGAAGAGCTTCCACCACTCGCCACGATCGAGTGCGTCGGCCGGCGCGGCTGGCAGCCAGCCGGCGGCTGCAGGTGCCTCTTTGAAGGCGCCGGGGTTGGCGGCAGTGGGCGTTTCGTAGCGCGGGCCGATCGCGCAACCGGAGAGCGACAACACCAGCACGCACACGGCGCTCAAAGAGAAAGGAAAGGATGGCATCGAGGCAGTCATACGGGTTTGGGTTCGGCGTCGATCGCACGACCAAGTTCATGCTCGTGCGCGCCGCGGCGGCGCAGCTTGTCGAGCACCAGGTACACCACTGGCGTGGTCAGCAGAGTGAGAAGCTGGCTGGCGATAAGCCCGCCGATGATCGCGACGCCCAGCGGCCGGCGCAACTCCGCGCCCTCGCCGAAGCCGATGGCGAGCGGCAGCGCACCGAGCGCAGCAGCCATGGTCGTCATCAAAATCGGCCGAAAGCGCAGCAGGCACGCCTCGCGCACGGCTTCGAGCGGCGTGAGCCCGCGCGAGCGTTCGGCCTCCAGCGCGAAATCGATGATGAGAATGGCGTTCTTTTTCACGATGCCGATCAGCAGGAACACGCCGATCAACGCGATGATCGAAAACTCCATCTTGAAGAGCAACAGCGCCAGCACCGCGCCGACTCCTGCCGATGGCAAGGTCGACAGCACCGTGATGGGATGCACCAGGCTCTCATACAGGATGCCGAGCACGATGTAGATGACGACCAGCGCCGCCAGGATCAGCATCGTCTGCTGGCTCTGCGATTGCTGCGCGCTCAAGGCGGTGCCAGCGAAGGCGCCGCGCACGTTGGTCGGCATCGCGATGTTGGCCTCGGCTTTAGCAACCGCCTCGCGGGCATCGCCGAGGTTGGCGCCTTCGGCCAGGTTGAACGAGATGGTCGTCGCCAGCTCGCCGTCTTCATGGCTCACCGACGTCGCGACCGAGTTTTCCATGAACTGCGCCACCGACGAAAGCGGCACCAGGCTCGTTGCAGTGTTGCTGAGCACGTTGCCGGTGGAAGCGTTGCGCGAGCCGGGGTTGGCGGACACCGGGACGGCGCCAGTGTTCGAACCCGCCGCAGTGGAAGCTGCGGCCCCGCTCGTGGTTTTGGTCGCGCTGCCGGTCGAGGTGGTGTCCGCTGCTTCGGTGGTCACCGTCTGGCCCGCGATGACAGCCGTACGCGTGGCTGGCATGTACACGTCCTTCAGCGCGTTCGGGCTCTGCGCATAGCGCGGCGCCCACTCCATCACGACGTGGTACTGGTTCAGCTCGGTGTAGATGGTCGCGACCTGACGCTGCCCGAAGGCGTTGTACAGAGCGTTGTCGATGGCCGTCGACGTGACGCCCAGACGCCGTGCGGTGTCGCGATCGACCTTGGCGACAGTTTCGACGCCGTTCTGGTCCTGGTCGGTGTCGACGTCGGTCAGCACCGGCTGCAGCTTGAGCTCGTCGGACAGCTTGACGGCCCACGTCCGCAGGTCGGCCAGGCTGTCGCTCTTGAGCGTGTACTGGTAGGTCGAATTGCTGGCGCGGCCGCCCGAGCGCACGTCTTGCACCGTGCCCAGAAAAACGCGCAGACCGGTGACCTGGTTCAGCTGCGGTCGCAGCCGCGCGATGACCGTCAGGCCGCTGTCCTTGCGCTGATTGGCCGGCTTCAGGTTGACGAACATGAAGCCCCCCCCGGCCCGCCCGCCACCGGTGAAGCCGATCACGGTGTCGACCGCTTCGTCCTTGCGGATGATGTCGACCACCTGCCGCAACTTGGCCGCCATCGCTTGCGACGAGATGCTCTGGTCGGCACGCAGGCCGCCGTTGAGTTGCCCGCTGTCCTGCTGCGGAAAGAACCCCTTGGGTGCCGCACTGAACAGGTAGACGTTGAGGCCGATGACCGCCAGCAGGATGAGCATGACCAGCGCCTTGCTGTCGAGCGCCCAGTCGAGGCTGGCTTCATAGCGGCGCAGCACCCAGTCGTAGCTGCCGGCGGCCATGCGGCCGAGGCGTCCCGGCGGCTTGTCGTTCGCATGCTCGCCACCGGGCTTGAGCAGCCACGCGCACATCATCGGCGTGGTGGTCAGCGAGATGACCAGCGAGATCATCACGGCGGCCGACAACGTGACCGCGAACTCGCGAAACAGGCGCCCGGTTTGCCCGCCCATAAACAGCAACGGAATGAACACCGCCACCAGCGACACGCTGATCGACAACACCGTGAACCCGACCTCTTTGGCGCCGAGCAGCGCCGCCTTCATGCGCGACATGCCGGCATCGATGTGTCGGCTGGTGTTCTCCAGCACCACGATGGCATCGTCGACCACGAACCCGGTCGCCACTGTCAGCGCCATCAGGCTGAAATTGTTGAGGCTGAAGCCCAGCAGGTACATCACGCCGAATGTCCCCAACAGCGCCACCACGGTCGCTACTGCGGGCACGATGGTCGCGCGCACGCTGCGCAAGAACAAGCTGACGACCAGCACCACCAGCAACACCGAGATGATCAGCGTGACCTCGACTTCATGCAGCGAGCTGCGGATCGAATTGGTGCTGTCGGATGCCACCTGCAACTGCACGTCGGGCGGCAATTGCGCCTGCAGTTCCGGCAGCAGTGCACGCACGCTGTCGACGGTCGCGATGATGTTGGCCGAAGGCTGGCGCGTGATGAGCACGATGATCGCCGGCTCGCCGTTGAAGAGGCCGAGCGTGCGCGTGTCTTCCACGCCGTCATTGACTTCGGCGACGTCTTGCAGCCGTACCGCTGCGCCGTTGCGCCAGGCCACGACCATCGGTGCGTAGTCGCTGGCTTTGAGGGCCGGTGTCTGCGTGTAGATCTGCAGCTTGCGGCCGTCGCCCTGCACTGCCCCCTTGGGCCGATTGGCGTTGGCCGCCTGAACGGCAGCGCGAACGTCTTCGGTACTCACGCCATAGCGGTTCAGCGCGAAGGGCAGCAACTCGATGCGCACTGCCGGCAACGAGCCGCCGCCGATTTCCACATCGCCCACGCCATCGACTTGCGACAACCGCTGGCTCACGATGTTCGACACCGCGTCGTAGATCTGGCCCGGCGTCTTGGTCTTGGAGGTGAGCGCCAGGATGATGACCGGAGATGCCGCCGGGTTGGCCTTGCGGTACGTCGGGTTGCTGCGCAGCGTGGCCGGCAAGTCGACGCGGCTGGCGTTGATGGCGGCCTGCACCTCGCGCGCGGCGCCGTCGATGTTGCGGCTCAGGTCGAACTGCAGCGTGACCCGCGCCGAGCCGACCGAACTGGTCGACGTCATTTCGTTGACGCCGGCAATGGTGCCCAGGTGCCGTTCGAGCGGCGTCGCGACGCTGGTCGCCATGGTCTCCGGGCTGGCGCCGGGGATGGAAGCGCGCACCGAGATCACCGGATAGTCGACCTGCGGCAGCGGCGACACCGGCAGCACGAAGAAGGCCGCGATGCCGGCCAGCGCGACACCGACGGTCAGCAGCACCGTGCCGATAGGTCGACGAACGAACGGCCGCGACAGGTTCACGCGGGCGCTCCGTCTTCATCGAGATCGGCTTCGGGCTTGCGGCGACGGCTTTCACCGCCAAGGCGGTCGAACGCCAGATAGATGACCGGCGTGGTGAAGAGCGTGAGCAACTGGCTGACGATCAGTCCACCGAAGATGGCGAGGCCGAGCGGCCTACGCAACTCCGCGCCCTCGCCGAAGCTCAGCATCAGCGGCACGGCAGCGAACAAGGCCGCGAGCGTCGTCATCAGGATCGGCCGGAAGCGCAACAGCGCCGCCTGGTGAATCGCCTCCTGCGCCGACTTGCCCTGCGTGCGCTCGGCGTCGATCGCGAAGTCGATCATCATGATCGCGTTCTTCTTCACGATGCCGATCAGCAGGATGATGCCGATGATGCCGATCACGCCCAGGTCGTTGCCGGTGATCATCAACGCCAGCAGCGCGCCGACACCGGCCGATGGCAGCGTCGACAAGATCGTGAGCGGATGCACGTAGCTTTCGTACAGCACGCCCAGCACGATGTAGACGCACACCACCGCCGCGAGGATGAGCCAGAGCTGATTCGACAGCGAGCGTTCGTAAGCGCCCGACGCGCCGAGGAAGGTCATGGTCACGCTGGCCGGCAGGCCGATCTCCTTGGCCGCGGCGCGAATCGCATCGACCGAGGCGCCGAGCGACACACCCGGCGCGGTGTCGAAGTTGAGCGTGCTGGCCGGGTACTGCGCCACGTGCGTGATCTGCAGCGGCGCCTGCTGCTCGGTGATGCTGGCGATCGCCGACAAAGGTGTCGCTACGCCCGAGCCGGCGATGAGGTTCAGGTCGCCGAGCTTTTGCGGCGTGTTTACCAGGCCCGGTTGCGATTCCAGGATCACGCGGTACTGGTTGGTCTCGGTGAAGATGGTCGAGACGATGCGCTGGCCGAAGGCGCTGTAGAGCGCATCGTCGACCGAACTCGCGGTGATCGAAAGGCGCGCCGCGGTGTCGCGGTTCACGTTGACGAAGGCGGCCAGGCCCTGCGCGCCGGCATCGCTGCTGACGTTGCGCACCTGCTTGACCGTCTGCAGCCGGTCCACCAGCCGGGTCATCCACTGCGTGATGATGGCGCTGTCGACACCTTCGAGCGACACGCGAAATTCGGTAGGCCCGGTCTCGGCATCGATGGTCAGGTCTTGCGTCGGCTGCAGATACAGCGTGACGCCGGCGACGGTCTGCGCCCGGTCGCGCAACCGGTCCATCAGCGCCTGCTGTTTGCCATGGCTGGCGCGCAGGTTGATGAGCATGCTGCCGTTATTGAGCATCGTGTTGTTGGCCGCATCGACACCGACGAACGAACTCAGGCTTTCGACATCCGGATCTTCGAGAATCGCCTTGGCAGCGGCTTGCTGCAGTTGCGACATGCGATCGAACGACACGTCTTGCGACGCCTGGATGCGGCCCTGCAACTGCCCCGTGTCCTGCGTCGGAAAGAGGCCTTTGGGAATGCTCAGGTACAGCGCCACCGTGATGACCATCGTAAGCAGCGCGACCACGAGCGTCAGCGCCTGGTGCGCGAACACCCAGTGCAGCGAACGGTCGTAGCGGACCATCACGCCGGAGAAGAAGTTTTGAAGGCGCGCAGCGAACCCCGTCTTGCTCGGGGTGTTCGGGTTGCTCGGCTCCGCCTTGTGCGGCTTGAGCCAGCGCGCCGACATCATCGGTACCAGCGTGAGCGACACCACGGCGGAGATCAAAATCGTGATCGCCAGCGTGACTGCGAATTCGCGGAAAAGCCGCCCCACCACATCACCCATGAAGAGCAGCGGAATCAGCACGGCGATGAGCGACACCGTCAGCGAAATGATCGTGAAGCCGATCTGCGCCGCGCCCTTGAAGGCCGCCTGCAACGGCCGTTCGCCCTCTTCGATGTAGCGCGAGATGTTCTCGATCATCACGATGGCATCGTCGACCACGAATCCGGTCGCGATGGTCAACGCCATCAGGCTCAGGTTGTTCAGGCTGTAGCCAAGCAGGTACATCAGCCCGAAGGTGCCGATAAGCGAGATCGGCACCGCGATGCTGGCGATGACGGTGGCGCGCAGGCTGCCGAGGAACGCGAAGATGACCAGCACCACCAGCACGACGGCCAGGACGAGTTCCATCTCGACGTGCTGGACCGATCCGCGAATGCCCGAGGTGCGATCGCTCAGCACTTCGATCTTCAGGCCGCTCGGCAAGCCAGCCTGCAGATCGGGCAACTGCTTCTTGATGGCGTCGACCGTGGCGATGACGTTGGCACCCGGCTGGCGCTGCACATTCAGGATGATGGCTGGGTGCAATTTCCCGTTGGTGCCGGCCCAGGCGCTGAGCTGCGTGTTCTCGGCGCCGCTGACCACTTGGGCCACGTCGATCATGCGAATCGGCGCGCCGTTCTTGTACGTGACGATCAGGTTCTTGTAGTCGTCGACGGTCAGCAACTGGTCGTTCGAATTGATCGTGTAGGCGCGCTTGGGCCCGTCGAAGCTGCCCTTGGCACCGTTCGAATTGGCCGCGCTGATGGCAGTGCGCAGCGTATCGAGCCCGATGCCGTTGGCCGCCAGCGCCTGCGTGTTGGCCTGGATGCGAACGGCAGGACGTTGTCCGCCGCTGAGCGACACCAGACCGACGCCCGAAACCTGACTGATCTTCTGCGCGAGTCGCGTGTTGACGAGGTTCTGCACCTCGGTCAGCGGCAACGTTTCCGATGTGATGGCGAGCGTCAGCACGGGCGCATCGGCGGGATTCACCTTGGCGTACACCGGCGGTGCCGGCAGGTCGGCCGGCAGCAGCGAGCCGCCGGCGTTGATGGCGGCTTGCACCTCTTGCTCCGCCACATCGAGCGTTTGCCCGAGCGAAAATTGCAGCGTGATGATCGACACGCCCGCGGCGCTGGTCGAACTCATGCGGTCGAGCCCCGCCATCTGGCCGAACTGCCGTTCGAGCGGCGCGGTGACCGTGTTGCTCATCACCTCCGGGCTGCCGCCGGGGTACAGCGTCTGCACCTGGATGGTCGGGTAGTCGACCTGCGGCAACGCCGACAACGGCAGGAAGCGGAACGACACCAACCCGGCCAGCACGATGGCCACCATCAGCAGCGAGGTCGCTACCGGCCGCAGGATGAACGGGCGCGAAGGACTCATTGCGCCGGCCGGCGTTCCGACAGGCGCTGCCAGCGTTCGAGCGCGGCCGGCTCGCCGCGGTCGATGGCTTCGAGCAGGCGCTTGCGACGCTCGAGCTGTTCGGGGTTGTCCTTGACCGCATCGAGCAGGCGCTGGCGTTCCTCGGCGGTGGGCGGCTTGATGGCAGTGGTGGCGGTCGTGCCGCCGGAGGCCATCGGAGTGGCCGTCGAACCGGAGGGTGGTGCAACAGGAGCGGCCGAAGTGCCTTGCCGCCGGCCACTGGCGGCCCCCGATGCGGCACCCGCCGGACGATCGACCATGGTCTGTACGCGCGCGCCGTCCTTCAACCGGTCGCCGCCTTCGGTCACGACCTCTTCGCCGGACTTCAGGCCCGACATGATCGCCACGTTGTCGACGCTCGATTCGCCGCGCGTCACCGGGCGCTGGCTCACCGTC
The DNA here is from genome assembly GCF_046115955.1 of Variovorax sp. GrIS 2.14. Lineage (NCBI taxonomy): Bacteria > Pseudomonadati > Pseudomonadota > Betaproteobacteria > Burkholderiales > Comamonadaceae > Variovorax > Variovorax sp. GrIS 2.14. The sequence continues at coordinate 145,426 of NZ_JBJXIA010000007.1, read as the reverse complement.
TTGTCTTCGTTAATGACGTAGACGTAGTCGCCATTCGGCCCATGCCGCAGCGCCGTCACCGGCACGACGACGGCGGCGCTGATGGTGCGCATCAGCAGCCGCACGTTGACGAACTGGTTAGGGAACAAGGCCGAGTCGGCATTGGCAAAGCGCGCCTTCGACTTGACCGTGCCGGTGTTCGTATCGACCGAGTTGTCGAGCGTCGAGAACATGCCTGTCGCGAGTTGCTTGATGCGGGTGCGGTCGAGCGCAGTGGCCGGCAATTGCGCGCCAGCCGCGAGCCGTTGCTGGATCTCTGGCACGCGGTCCTGCGGCACCGAAAACGCCACGTCGATGGGCGACAGTTGCGTAATGACCGCGACCCCGGCCGTGCTGCCGGTCGATACGTAATTACCGGCATCCACCGGTCGCAAACCGACCCGGCCGCTCACCGGCGCGACGATGCGCGCGTAGTTCAGGTTGAGCTTGGCGGTGCTTTCGCTGGCGCGGTCGATGGTGACCGTGCCTTCGAGCTGCTTGACCAATGCAGCCTGCGTGTCGACGTCTTGCCGTGCGATCGAGTCCTGCCCGAGCAGCGTGCGGTATCGCTCCAACGTGACTTTTGCTGCCGACAGCTGGGCTTCATCGCGCTGCCTGGCGCCAGCCGCCTGCGACAGCGCGATCTGGAACGGCGCCGGATCGATGGTGGCGAGCACGTCGCCCTTCTTGACCATCTGGCCCTCCTTGAAGAGCACCGCGGTCAGCACGCCCGCGACCTGCGGCTGCACCGTGACGTTGGCCAGCGGCTGCACGGTGCCGAGCGCGTCGAGCTGGATCGGAATGTCAGCCTGGCGCGCAACCGCGAAACCGACCGTGTTTTGCGCCCCTGCGCCGCCTGGGCCGCCCGGACCTCTCGCGCCGGCACCACCCGGTCCACCGGGGCCACCTGGACCGCGCCCGCCCGCACCCGGCGCACCGGCTGCCGGCTCCTTCGAGCGCTGGACCAGGTACCAGGCGCCACCGCCCAAAGCCACCAGCAAAAGAATCGCGAGCACGGCACCCACCCAGCGACGGCGACGGACCGGCGGATGGGTAGGCGACACGGTGGCGGGAAGAGGCTCGGGGGGAGTGTGTGGATCCATCGGGATTCGGTCAGCGTGAATGGGCTCAGAGGAGGCACCCGGAGTACAGCGCAGGATGGTATCGCCCCGCCTTGACGTGCCGTAAAGGTTCGGTAAAGCCCATGCGGCGTGTCAGCCACTTCGCTCCATCCGCGCGTTTTGCGCCGCTATTCCGCATCCGGCGCCGCTCTTTTGCGTTCCGTCGCATGACGCTCGCCGTGCGGGCGACGAATGACGAGAGTCACCCCATCGCTTTTTCTGGAGAAAACCATGCTGCTGCAAATCGTCACTCACACCCCACGCTGGGTTTTCGGCCTCTTCGCGCTGCTGGTCTGGCTCGGCTGCAAGCAGTTGATGTCGGGCCGCGTGAGCCTCGTCAAGGTCACGGTCATGCCAATCGCCATGACGGGCTTCGCGGTCTACGGCGTGGCGTCGGCCTTCGGCGCATCGAACACAGCTGGCCCGGCTGCGCTGCTCGCCTGGGCCGCCGCAGCAGCAGTGCTGTTCGCCGTATCGATCCGCCAGCCGCTGCACGCCAACACCCGCTACAACGCCGAGGCCCGTGCGTTCGACGTGGCCGGCAGCGCCGTGCCGCTGATGCTCATGATGGGCATCTTCTTCACCAAGTACGTCGTCGGCGTCAGCCTGTCGATGCACCCGGAGCTGGCCCATCAGACGCCTGTGGCGGCCGGTATCAGCGCGGTGTATGGCACCTTCACCGGCATCTTCGTCGGCCGCGCCGCCCGCTTGTGGAAGCTGGCGATCCGCACCGACCGCGGAGTGGCCAGCGCCGCCTGATCTGTCGAACCCAGCCCACTGCCCCTTCACCCATTCAGCCATCCACCCACTCAGATCGAGGAGACACACCATGTCTGCTGCCGCCCACTTCAACGACGCCACCCGAGCCACCGCGGCCGGCCGCATCGACCAGCTCGCACGACGCCGCGCCAAGGCCAAGATGGGCTGGTTCGCCCACGCGACGATCTTCACCATCGTCAACCTCGGGCTCATCACGCTGTCGTTCCTCACCGGTCGTTTTTGGGCGCTCTATCCGCTGCTCGGGTGGGGTGTAGGACTGGCCATGCATGGCGTCTCGGTCTGGGCCTTGCCGCACGGCGGCGCCTTGATGGAACGCATGGTCGAAAAGGAACGCGCCCGGCTGTCGGGCACGCCGCGCGGTGACCTGTGGTGATCCTGGGCCTTCTTCGCACAGAATCTGCTGCTATGAACATCCAATGGCGCAACCTATTGCGCCACTACCTTCAGGTGGTGGCGTTTTGCAGCGTCATCGCCGTGCTGACCACCGCGATCTGGCCGCGCAAGAGCTACCTGGTTCAGCTGGGCTACTCGCTGGCTGTCGGCACCATCACCTGGGCGGTCATCGACTTCGGCCGCCATGTCGTCGACGAACGCAATTGCCATCGCGACGGTGCGGGTGGCCACGGCTGGCCCAAGGGATGGCGCGGTCCGCTGCTCGCCGCCATCGGCATTGCCTCCGGCTTTTTCTTCGGCGATCCGCTGGGCGACCTGCTGTTCGGCGATGGCGTGCAGCAGTCGCCGCAAGACAGCCGCATCAGCCTTGCCATCACGCTGGTCGCGGGCGCCATCGGCACCTTCTACTTTTTCGCACGCGGCAAGGCGGCAGCGCTCATCGGCGAGAGAAACGCCGCTGAACGCGATGCCAGCGAAGCCAAGCTCAAGCTGCTCGAAACGCAGCTCGAGCCGCACATGCTCTTCAACACGCTGGCCAATTTGCGCGTGCTCATCACACTCGATCCGCCGCGTGCGGTGCAGATGCTCGACCACCTCAACCGCTATCTGCGCGTGACCTTGAGCGGCTCGCGTGCGGTGGCCCATCCGCTGTCGGCTGAGTTCGACCGGCTGCGCGATTATCTAGAGCTGATGTCGATTCGCATGGGCCCGCGCCTGCGCTACACGCTGGAGCTGCCCGACGATTTACGCGACGTGCCGGTGCCGCCGCTGTTGCTGCAGCCGCTGGTCGAAAACAGCATCCGGCATGGGCTGGAGCCGCAAGTCGAGGGCGGCGAGATCGTCGTGCGCGCACGTCGTGAAAGCAAAGCCAGCGCCGGCAAGCTGCAGATCGCCATCGAGGTGCGCGACACCGGGGTCGGGCTGGGCGCGGCGCCGCCATCGGAAGGCAGCGGCTTCGGGCTCGCGCAAGTGCGCGAGCGGCTCGCGACGGTGTACGGCGCGCGGGGCCGACTCGAGATGGCTGCGGCTGCAGACGGTGGTACGCGTGCGGTGGTGACGTTTCCGATTTAGCGGCGACAGGTTGCGAAGCTGCGTTTTTTATTACCGCGGTAATGTGATAGTCTGCCCAGCATGATTCATGCCCATACCAAACTCACCTCGCAAGGCCAGGTTTCCGTCCCGGCCGCGGTCAGGCGCGCCTTGGGCCTGACGCCCGGCACCGTGCTCGAATGGGTCGAAGAGAAGGGCCGCATCGTCGTGAAGCGCGCTACTCGCCACGATTCCCAGGCGGTTCACGACGCGTTGTTTCCTGAAGGCGCCACACCCGTCCAGGCGAAGTCGCTGGAAGATTTGAAGCGAGGCATCCGCCAGCGCATGAAACGCCGCCATGCGGGCGATTGATACCAATGTGCTCGTGCGGCTCCTTGTGCGAGACGACGCTCGGCAGGTGAAGCTTGCAGAGGTGTTTGTCGACGGCAACGCATGGATATCGCAGCTAGTGCTGGCTGAGACGATGTGGGTGCTGGAATCGGTTTACGACCGAACCCCCGTGCAACTCGCGGCGGCTCTTGAAATTTTGCTGGAACACAAAACGTTGACCCTGCAAGATGCCGATACGGTCGCCGCAGCTTTGCAGAATTTCAAGCGCAAACCAGCTTTGGGCTTCTCCGATTGCCTGGTGCTGGAGATTGCCCGAAAGGCGGGGCACACGCCGCTGGGCACTTTCGACAAAGGGCTTGCCAAGCTCGCGGGCGCGCAACAACTTTGAAGGTTTGACATGACTGCGTCAGGACGTTGAAGCCATGCAGAATCCCACAGCCCTCATCGCCGAAGACGAACCCCTGCTGGCCCAGGCACTGCACGCCGAGCTAAGCGCCGCGTGGCCCGAGCTCGACGTGGTCGCCATCGTCGGCGACGGCCGCAGCGCGGTCAATGAAGCGCTTCGCTTGTTGCCACAAATCCTGTTCTTCGACATCCGCATGCCCGGCCTCGACGGCCTCGGGGCCGCGGCTGAACTGGCGGACACGTGGCCGACCGACGAAGCACCGATGCCGCAGCTCGTGTTCGTCACGGCCTACGACGAGTACGCGACACGCGCGTTCGAGGCGCAGGCCATCGACTACGTGCTGAAGCCGGTTCAGGGCGATCGACTGCGCAAGACCGTAGCGCGACTGAAGCAGGCGGCGGCGACGTCGACGGCAACGCATAGCCCGGCCGAATCCGTCGCGCCGCAGCAAACTGCCGCGCTCGAACAGACCTTGGCGCAATGGCGTCAGTTGCTCGCTGCCGCAGGCGCCAGCGCTGCCGGGCCGGCGGGGTTGCTCTCACCCAGTACGTTGCCGGGCACGTTACAGGGCGCGTTCGCAGGATCGACTGCCCCATCGGCCGTCGCCCCGCTCAAATTCATCGCCGCGAGCGACGCGGGTGGCGCCACCGTTCGCATGGTGCCGATGGACGAAGTGCTGTACTTCGAAGCGGCCGACAAATACGTTCGCGTGCTCACTGCGGCGCACGAATATCTGATCCGCACGCCGCTGAAGCAGTTGATGCCGCAACTCGATGCCAACATGTTCTGGCAGGTGCATCGGGCAGTCGTCGTGCGCAGCGATGCCGTCGACTCGGTGCACCGCGACGAAGCCGGCAAGCTGCATCTGCTGCTGCGCGGTCGGGCGGAGAACATCGCGGTCAGCCGCCTCTACGCCCACCTGTTTCGCGCGATGTAAACCGCTGCGGGCCAGACCGTTCGGCCTGCTCGGCCCCATTCGAGCAACAAAAAAGCCGACCCTCTTTCGAAGGTCGGCTTCAGTGTGAATCAGCCTTGGATCAATAACCGCGGTAGTAACCGTGGCCGTGACCATGGCCATGACCGCGGTAGTAGCCCGGCGCCGGGCCGTAGTACACCGGGGGCGCGTTGTAATAAACCGGTGCCGGACGGTAATAGACCGGTGCTGGCTCGTAATACCGCGGCGGCGCGTTGTAGTAGACCGGCGCGGGGGCTGCATACATCGGTGCCGGCGCGTAGTACCCGGGAGCAACGCCAATCGCCAGACCCGGCAGGTTGATGCCAACCGAAACGCCAGCATTTGCCGCGGAGCCTGCGAACAGTGCGCCCGCTGCGACAGCCGCAGCAGCAGCGAACTTGAAGAAGGTAGAACGGTTGAGGTTCATGGTGGACTCCTGTTGATGGACACATTCAAGATGAACGGCCGAGATGTGTATTCAACGCGCCTCGTGCAAAGCCGGTGTACCCGATCATGTGAAGAATGTTGCCAAGTGTTTCTTGCGCATACCCCCCCTTTAAAATGCCGAGATGACTCCTCCGACCCCTGAAGACGGTGGCAAAAAGCCGTCGTCGGCGCCCGCAAAAGCGCCTGCAAAAACGGCTGCAACCGCTCCCGTCGCACCCAGTAATTTCCTGCGCCACGTGATCGAGAACGACCTCGAAAACGGCACCTATGCACAACGCCAGTGGGGTGGGTCGCCCGGCGACGCCGCGCATCACAAGGCGGGCATGCATGACCCCGCCAAAGTGCGCATGCGCTTCCCGCCCGAGCCCAACGGCTACCTGCACCTGGGCCACGCCAAAAGCATCTGGCTCAACTTCGAAATGGCGAAGGAATACGGCGGCGTGTGCCACCTCCGCTTCGACGATACCAACCCTGAAAAAGAAGAGCAGGAGTATGTCGACTCGATCCGTAATGCGGTCGAATGGCTCGGCTATGAAACCTTGTTGGCCGACGGACTGGCGGGGCCGGGCTTATCGAATGCAGCCGGCGCGCCCGGCACGATGCAGCCGCACGAGTACTTTGCCAGTAACTACTTCGACTTCATGTACCGGGCAGCCGAGTACCTGATCGAAGCCGGATTCGCCTACGTCGACGAGCAAACGCCCGATCAAATGCGCGCAAGCCGAGGCGACTTCAACACGCCCGGCACCGACAGCCCGTTTCGCACTCGCACGCCCGCGGAGAACCTTGCGCGCTTTCGCGAGATGCGCGACGGCAAGCTCGACGACGGCGCGGCCATCCTGCGCGCCAAGATCGACATGGCGAGCCCGAACATCAACATGCGCGACCCCGCGCTGTACCGCATTCGTCGCGCCACGCACCACAACACCGGCGACAAATGGTGCATCTACCCGATGTACACCTTCGCGCATCCCATCGAAGACGCGCTGGAGCAGATCACCCATTCCATCTGCACATTGGAATTCGAAGACCAGCGTCCGTTCTACGACTGGCTGCTCGACCGCCTCGCCGAAGGCGGGCTCATCGCCAGCCCGCACCCGCGCCAATACGAATTCGCGCGCCTCAACGTCACCCACGTCATCACCAGCAAACGCAAGCTGCGCCAACTGGTCGAAGAGGGCCACGTCGACGGCTGGGACGACCCGCGCATGCCTACGCTCGCCGGCCTGCGCCGCCGCGGCTATACGCCCGAAGCGCTGCGCCTATTCTGCGAACGAAGCGGCGTGACCAAGTCCGGCGGCTGGATCGACTACGCGAGCCTGGAGGCCGCCCTGCGCGACACGCTAGACCCCATCGCTTCGCGCGCCATGGCGGTGCTGGATCCGGTCAAGTTGGTCATCACCAATTGGGGCGAATTGATGGGCGGCCCGACCAAAGATGAAAGCGTTCTGGACGACTGCACCGCGCCCAACAACCCGCACAAGCCCGACGACGGCCTGCGCCACTTCAAGATCGGCCGCGAGGTGTGGATCGAACGCACGGACTACGAAGACGTCCAGCCCAAAGGCTTCTTCCGCCTGTTCCCCGGCAACAAGGTGCGGCTGAAATACGGCCACACGATCGAATGCGTCGGCGGCACGCGCGATGCGAGCGGCAAGTTGCTCGAAGTGCAAGCGCTGCTGGTGCGCGACACCAAGAGCGGCACGCCGGGCGCCGATGCGGTGAAGGTGAAGGGCAACATCACATGGGTGGCAGTGGCAGACGCGCTGCCAGCGGAGGTGCGTTTGTATGAGCGGCTGTTCGCGGCAGAGAAGCCGGGGAGCGGGGAGTTGATGGACGAGCTGAACAAGAACAGTTTGGTGACTGCCGCTGCATTCGTCGAGCCTTCATTGGCCGGGGCTGCGGAAGGCGGGGCGGGGTTTCAGTTCGAGCGGCACGGGTACTTCGTGGTGGATGCGAAGGCGGCGGCTGAGGGTGGGCGCGTTTTCAATCGGGCTGCGGGGATGCGGGACGGGTGGGCTAGATAGTTCGTCCTGCGGTGGAGGTGTCAGGATTTTTGTGTTCGAGGCGGGTTGGATTGATTCGCTCTCGGGTAATTCTCTAATGCCTTCAGGCCCTGTCAGGCCCCTGTCAGGCCGCCGGAGGCACCCCGGCCCTGCTGGCCACGTGAGACTGCGTCCTTCCAGCTGGCGTAGTCCAGCGAGTTGCAGGTCAGGTGCACGATGCATGGTTGCACGCGCGGTCTGATCCCTGTCGTCAAACTATGCCTCGAACTCAAATTCAGGACGAGCTCCAAAGCGCAAAAGCGTGAGCCGCTCCACAATCGATTCCCTTTCCACAAAGCGCCACCATGATGAAACTCTACTATCACCCCTCGCCGAACCCCGCCAAAGTAGCGCTGTTCCTTGAGGAAGCCGGTCTCGAGTACGAACTTGTGCCTGTTGACACTCGCAAGGGCGACCAGCACCTGCCGGCTTTTACCGCGATCAACCCGAACGCCAAGACTCCGGCGCTTGTCGACGGGGATGCGGTTGTCTTCGACAGCAACGCCATTCTTCTCTACCTCGCCGAAAAGACCGGCCAGTTTCTTCCCGAGAACACGCCGGCTGCGCGCGCGGAAATGCTCTCGTGGCTGATGTTCGTGGCCACCGGCATCGGTCCCTACTCGGGACAGGCAGTGCACTTCAAGCACTTCGCACCCGAGCCCAAAGTCTACGCGTTGAACCGCTACGATTTCGAGGCGTGGCGTCATTGGAAGATCGTGGACGCGCGTCTCGCTGATCGTCACTGGATGCTCGGCGACCGCTACACGGTGGTGGACATGGCCGTATGGGGCTGGGCGCGCGCCGTGCCGTTCGTGCTCGGCGGCGAAGCGTGGCAGGAGCTCCCCAACGTGAAGCGCCTTCTCGATGAAGTCAACGCGCGTCCAGCAGCGCAGCGCGCCGAGGCGTTGAAGGCCAAGCACGCCTACAAGGCCGAAATGGACGAAGGCGCCAAGCAGGCGATGTTTCCGCAGAACGCTCGCCTCGCCACGGAAGGGGCGGCGTGACCGTTTTGCCGTACCGGCGCGCACTGATCGTTGGCGCCGGTCCCGGTCTCGGCGCCAGCCTGGCGCGAGCCTTTGCAGGCGAGTGCGGAATGCGCGTCGCGGTCGCAGCGCGCCGGCGCGAGCCACTCGAAGCGATTGCCTCCGAGACCGGCGCAGCGCCGATCGTGGCCGATGCAAGTGACGGAGCCGCCGTCGACGCGCTGTTCGATGCGGCCGAACTGGCGCTTGGTGGCGCGCCCGACGTCGTCGTTTACAACGCGAGCCAGCGCGTTCGGGGATCGTTTGTCGAGGTCGATGCCCAAGCAGTCGCGCGCGCGGTCGACGTCACAGCGATCGCCGCCTTTCGCGTCGCCCAGCAAGCCGTGCGCCGGATGTTGCCGGATCGACACGGGGCGGTGTTATTCACCGGTGCTTCTGCTGGGATCAAGGGGTTCGCGCAATCGGCCGCGTTCGCGATGGGCAAGTTTGCGTTGCGTGGCCTCGCGCAGAGCATGGCGCGGGAGCTGGCGCCGCAGGGCATCCACATCGCTCATGTCGTCGTCGACGGCGCAATCCGTCCCGTCGGTGTACCGAACAACGGCCAAGACTCGCTCCTCGACCCCGACGCGATTGCTGCCACCTACGTGCACCTGCTTGCGCAACCGCGCAGCGTCTGGTCCTGGGAGATCGAGGTGCGTCCTTGGGTCGAGCACTTCTGAGCCGCGTGCCGCGCTCAGACGACGATAACCGGATACGGCCACCTGGTGCCGCCGCAGCGGCATAAGCGGTTCGACGGCCGATGCTGATTTAGTTGCCTCTCGCGCACGCATCATGCGCGCCACAGAATCTCGCTTGCAAGTCCGCGCGTGCGCCGCCGAGACTTGAATCAAGCAGTCCGCCGCGTCAACAGCAGCAGCCCGCCCATCAAGGTAAACAATCCACCACACACGCGATTGGCCCAGCGTAGCGGCCCGCTCCGGCGCAGCAGTGGGGCCAGACGCGACACGCTGAGCGCACAGGTCGTGAGCACCGTGAACTCGAAGACCATGAAGGTCAGCGCAAGGATCGCGAACTGCGGCGCCATCGGCGCAGACGGGTTCAAAAATTGCGGGAAAAACGCCGCGAAGAACAGCACGGCCTTGGGGTTGCTCGCGCCGACCAGCAAGCCCTGCAGGTAGAACGACCGGCGCGGCACGCTGGCCGCGTCCTTGTCGACGCTCAGCACCGACGCGTCGCTCCGGAAGGTCTTGATGCCGAGCCAGACGAGGTAGGCCGCGCCGATGAGCTTGGCCGTCGTGAAGGCGGTTTCCGATGCGGCCAGCAGCGCGCCCAGGCCGGCTGCCGAGAGCAGCATGACCACCAGCACGGCTGTCACCGACCCTGCCACGGAAGTCATCGCGCGCCGCGTGCCATGGTTCAGCGCGTTGGTCATGCACATGAGCATGGTGGGGCCGGGGGTTGCGATGAGCAGCGCGACCGCTGCGACATACAGGAGGTAAGTGGAGAGCGTCATGGGCCAAAGTATGCGGGAGCCGGGTCGATGTCTGGCGCTGCGAACCGCCTCCGGCAATCCCGCGGCGTTACGCCCAGGTGACGCTAAAAAGTCATGCGCATGCGATCCTCGAGGGCTTTGCCACCGCCAGCGCACTCATCGCTCTGTTCCAACGGGCTTTCGACTTGACACCGACGCGGTTCGATACTTTGCGCCTGCCGCTGACAGCGCGGCGCGGTGACGACGATCAACATCGAACACCGTTGCTTAGCTCCACCAGTCCATGAAAGCCTTCCTCCGTCTCTACTCCGTCGTCCATGCGCTCATGGCGTTGCTCTTTGCCGGCGCCAGCATCGCGCTCATGGTCATCGCAGCGCACAACGGCTGGATGGCCATGACCGGCGGCGTCGACACGACTGCGGGCGAAGCGGTGATCGAGGCGATCGGCCTGCTGGCCGCTGCGGTGGTGGCGCTTCAGATTTCGCAGACCATCACGGAGGAAGAGGTCATTCGCGACGCGCACATCGGCGCACCGACACGCGTGCGGCGCTTCCTCTCGCGCTTCATGGTGGTGATCGTGGTCGCCATCGCAGTCGAGGCACTGGTCGCCACCTTCAAGTCGCGCGAGAAGCCCGAGCTCATGCTCCACGCCGCCGCGATGTTCTGTGCGGTGGGGATCGTGCTGGCTGGCTGGGGCGTGTTCATTCGGCTCAATCGCTATGCTGAAGAATTGGAGCCGGAAGCGATGGCGGAGGCGAAGAAAGAGGACGCGAAGCTCGAGTAGCCCTCGCGAAGCCGATGGTGCCTTGGCTTGCCGTCTATCGGATCTCCGCAATGCCCGTCCCGGCCGTGATGTAGGCGCCCTGCTCCACCTTGAGCGCGATGCGACCCGCGCGATGTGCAGCCACCTGCATCTCCATCTTCATGGCCTCCATCGACGCGATGGGGTCGCCTGCAGCGACGGTGTCTCCATCGGCGACTTTCCAAGATTGAAGCGTGCCGGTGATCGGCGCGGCCACCGTCGCGGGGTCGATCTCTGTGGCGATGGCGTGCGCTTCTGCCGCCGAATTCCCGCCGCTGGAAGAACCCGACTGCAGGCCACGCAGCAACTCGGCCGGCAACCCGAGCGCCATGCGCCGGCCATCGATCTCGATGGCGGTACGAGTCAATGGCGCCTCTGACACGCCAGGCTCGGAGCGCACTGCCGCCGCGAGCGTGTTGGCGAAGTCGGTCTCGATCCAGCGCGTGTGCACCTTGAATTCGTCCGCCGAGGTGAAGTCCCCGTGCGCCATGACCGCGCGGTGGAACGGCAGGACCGATGCTACGCCTTCGATGCGAAATTCCTTCAGCGCCCGCCGTGCGCGTGCAATGGCTTGCGCACGCGTGGCGCCGGTGACGATGAGCTTGGCCATCAACGAATCGAAGGTGCCGGGCACCATCGATCCCGACACCACGCCGCTGTCGACGCGCACGCCCGGACCTGAAGGCGCATCGAACACACGCACCGCACCCGGCGCCGGCAGGAAGCCACGACCGACGTCCTCCGCGTTGATGCGGAATTCGAAGGCATGGCCGCGCGACACAGGCGTTTCGGTGATCGACAACGGCAGGCCATCGGCCACGCGCAATTGCTCGACCACGAGATCGATGCCCGACGTCTCTTCAGTGACCGGGTGCTCGACCTGCAACCGCGTGTTCACTTCGAGGAACGAGATCGTGCCCGACGGACTCAGCAAAAACTCCACCGTGCCGGCGCCAACATAGCCCGCCTTCGCACAGATGTCCCGTGCCGACGCATGGATGCGCTCGCGTTGCGTATCGGTGAGGAACGGCGCGGGCGCCTCCTCGACCAACTTCTGGTTGCGGCGTTGCAGCGAGCAATCGCGCGTGCCGAGCACCACGACGCGACCGTGCGTGTCGGCGATGACTTGCGCCTCGATATGGCGCGGGCGATCGAGGAACTGCTCGACGAAACACTCGCCACGACCGAAGGCGGTGATGGCTTCGCGCACCGCGGATTCGAAGCAATCGGCGACCTCGTCCATGCGCCATGCCACCTTGAGCCCACGACCGCCACCACCGAAGGCGGCCTTTATCGCGATCGGCAAGCCATGCTGCTCGGCAAAGGCGACGACCTCCTGCGCGTTGTTCACCGGGCCCGGCGTTCCGGCGACCAGCGGTGCGCCGACTTCGAGCGCGATCTTGCGTGCCTGCACCTTGTCGCCGAGCGCGTCGATGGCTTCCGGCGGTGGGCCGATCCAGATCAACCCCGCGCCAATCACGGCGCGTGCGAAGCCCGCGTTCTCCGACAGAAAGCCGTAGCCGGGATGCAACGCGTCGGCACCCGACCGTGCCGCCACGGCCAGCAGCTTCTCGATGTGCAGATAGGTGTCGGCGGGCCGCTGGCCGTCGAGTCCGTAGGCTTCATCGGCCATGCGCGCATGCAGCGCGTCGAGGTCGGCGTCGGCATAGACCGCCACCGATTTCACGCCGTAGTCGGCACAGGCACGCACGATGCGCACGGCGATCTCGCCACGGTTGGCAATGAGGACTTTTTTCATGGCGTGATGTCGATTTCGAAAGCTTGAATCGGGTTGAAGCGCACGCGAGCTCCGATGGGGATTTGCCCTGCGCGGTCGAGATGATGGGTGGCGACGGCGCCGATGACCGGATAGCCACCGGTGAGCGGATGGTCGGCCAGGAACAGCACAGGCTGTCCGCTCGGCGGCACCTGGATGGCGCCGAGCGCAGTGCCTTCGCTCGGGAGTTCGGCCGGGTTCGAACGCGTCAGCGACTGCGCGCCCGCAAGACGCAAGCCGACGCGGTTGGACTGCGGTGTGACGGTCCAGGTCTGGCTTGCCAGCAGCGCGACCGCCTCGGGCGTGAACCAGTCGGTGCGCGGACCCATCACCACGTCGAGCGTGACGACCTCGTGTGTCGTAGGCAAGTCGTGCGGCGGCTGCTCGGGGGCACCGACGATGGCGCCGACCGTCGAGCGGTGGATCGGCAGCGTGTCGCCTGCGGCGACAGGTGCAGGGCCGACGTTGGCCAGCGTGTCGGTGGACCGACTGCCGAGCACCGGCGCGGCCGTGAAGCCGCCGCGCACTGCAAGGTAGCTGCGAATGCCTGCGCGCGGTTCGCCGAGCACGACGCTGTCGCCATCCGAAAGTGCGATGGCCTGGTAACCCGAAGCTGCGAGCCGCAGACCGCTCGCGGTCGTCACTTCGATTGGTGCCTCGGCGCCGGTGAACGCCACGACAGCGTCGCCATGGCACACCGCATGAAAGCCGCCGTAGACGATCTCCACGCAAGCCGCATCGCTGGCATTGCCGACGAGTCGGTTCGCCGCGCGCAAGGCGCCCTGGTCCATCGCACCCGAGGCCGACACGCCCTGCCCTGCCTGGCCGTGACGGCCCAGGTCCTGAAACAGTGCCTGCAGGCCGGTGCTGCGGATTTCGAGTGACGAACCTTCGTGTGCTGCGACCGGCGCTGCTGGCGATGCCGTTGATGTTGTTGTGGCTGTCGATGGCCCGGCAACCAGGGCTGGCGGCGCCAGCGCAACGGCAGCCCGTTGCGTCACATCGACGAAGCGCACGCGAAAGCCAGGCTGCAACAACGCTGGCACGTCGCGCGACAGATCCCACATCGGTGTTGCCGTCACGCCGATGATCTGCCAGCCACCGGGGCTGGCCTGCGGATAGACACCGCTGAACTGCCCCGCGAGCCCAACCGCGCCGGCCGGGATGCGCGTGCGCGGCGTGGTGCGGCGCGGCACGTCGAGGCCAGGATCACCGCCGCTCAGATAAGCGAAGCCGGGTGCGAAGCCGGTGAACGCCACCGTGTACTCGCTGCCAGTATGGCGCCGGATGACCTCCTCCCGCGTAATACCGAGCATCTGCGCGACCTCGTCGAGATCCTCGCCGCTGTAGCTGACCGGAATCTCGATCAACGTTGCCATGCGCTCGACGGTCGCGTCCAGGCTGCGTGCGCCGATCGCAGCGACCAGCGCCGCGCGCGACACCATCGACGGGCGATAGCGAACCAGCAACGTGCGCGCCGCCGGCACCAGCTCTTCGATGCCACGGAGGGGCTCGGACTGCAGCGAGGCCAGCAGGGCCAGCGTCTGCGGCAGATCGTCGAGCTCGACCAGCAGCGCATCCAGGTTGACGGGCAGAAAACGCATCGTCGATCGCTTGATCGACGCCTTCATCGATCGGCCTCGACGAATGACCGGATCACCACGCCGGAGCGCTCCAGCAGCGCCCTCACTTCGCGCGCCATCTCCACCGCGCCGGGACTGTCGCCGTGCACGCAGACCGAGTCCGCCTCGATGCGCACGGTACTGCCGTCGATGGCCGTCACGACGCCTTCGATCGCCAGCGTCAACATGCGTGCCGCAACCTCGTGCGGATCGTGCAGCACCGCGCCTTTTTCACGCCGCGACACCAGTGCGCCGTCAGGCATGTACGCGCGATCGGCGAAGGCCTCGGCGATGGTGCGCAAGCCGCTGGCACGGGCCCATCCGATCAACGGCGAGCCGGCCAGCGCGACGAGACAGAGCGATGAATCGATCGCGCGGATGGCAGCGATCACGTCGCGCGCCTGCCGTTCGTCGTGCGCGATGGTGTTGTAGAGCGCGCCGTGCGGCTTGACGTAGCGCACCGTCGTGCCGGCCGCTGTCGCCATGCCCTTCAGCGCACCGATCTGGTAGATCACATCGGCCTGCAGGTCGGCGCTCGCCACGTCCATGTTGCGGCGGCCGAAGCCGGCGAGATCCGGGTACGCCACATGCGCGCCGACCGCCACGCCTCGCTCCTTCGCGCGTTTCAGCGTCTGCAGGATGCCGGCCGCATCGCCTGCATGAAAACCGCATGCCACGTTGGCACTGCTCACGATGCCGAGCATCGCATCGTCGTCGCCCATGCGCCAGGCACCGAGGCTTTCGCCGAGGTCGCTGTTCAGGTCCATCTGCATACCGAACTCAGCGGAACATGAGGAAGTACAACAGGAAGACGTTGCACGCCAGCAGCGTGAGCGCCGTGGGTACCTGCGCGCGAATCACCGCGTTCTTGTCCGGCAACTCCAGCAGCGCGGCGGGCACGATGTTGAAGTTGGCTGCCATCGGCGTGAGCAAGGTGCCGCAATAGCCCGAGAGCATGCCGATCGCGGCCATTACCGCCGGGTTGCCGTGGTAGACGCCGACCAGGATCGGCACGCCGACGCCGCCTGCCATCACGGGGAAGGCCGCGAAGCCGTTGCCCATGATCACCGTGAAGAGCGCCATACCGATCACGTAGACCGCCACCGCGAAGAAGCGCACGTCCATGTTGATGTAGGTGGTGGTGATGTGCGCGACGGCCTTGCCTACACCAGCGTCGGCGAACACGAGCCCCAGCATGCCCAGCATCTGCGGTAGCACCAGCGCCCAGCCGAGCGCATCGGTCAGGCGGCGCGATTCACGGATGCCCTGCATGGGCGTTTCGTGTGTGAGCTTGCAGGCCAAAGCCAACGCGACGATGCAACCGACACCCAGGCTCACCAGCGTGGTGTTCTTCGGGTCGAGCAGTGGCACGCCGCCAAAGATCAGGTGGCTCGCGGAGAGCGTGCCGATCATGGTGACCACGGGAATCGCCAACGCCGGAATGAAGAGCTTGTTGCCGAGGCGTTTGGCGCTCTCCAGATATTGCGCTGGCGTGCGCGCCGCGTGATGGCCGATGCCCACACCGCCGAAGGCCGCGATCAGCGCCATGACGATGACGCCGACGCCGACCCACACCGGCGGAATGAAATCGCCGATGAGGAACACCAGCGCATAGAGCGCCCAGAAGAACGCGCTGGAGTAGCGCTTGGAATGATGCTTGTCCATCAGCGTCATCACGGCCGTGATGGCCAGGATGATGCCGACGAGGTCGTAGAGGTGGGTGATGGTGAGCGTCATGATCAGGCTCCCTTCACCGCGGCAGTGGCAGTGGCAGTGGCAGTGTCCGCGAGACTGGCCGTGACGTTGTCAGGGCCGACGTCCGATGGCGTCTGCCCACTCATCTCCTTGTTCAGCCACTTGTCGAGCCGCCGCAGGCGCCAGGCGTGGATCACGAAGGCGCACACGGCGGTCGGGATGCCCCACAGCGCCACATGGATCGGCTCGATTTCGATGCCCAATTCGCGCAGGATGGTGGTCATCAGCACGATGGCGCCAAAGGCCACGAAGATGTCTTCGCCAAAGAACAGGCCAACGTTGTCCGTCGCCGCCGAGAAGGCTCGCAACTTGTGGCGGACGCGATCGGGCAGCGCACCGAAACGGGCTTCGGCTGCACCTTCGGCCATCGGCGCGAGCAACGGCCGCACCATTTGCGGATGGCCGCCGAGGCTGGTGAGGCCGACGGCTGCGGTCAGCTGACGCGCCGCCAGGTAGACGATCAACAAGCGGCCCGAGGTGGCCGACTTGATGCCGCTGATCCAGCGCTGCGCGTGCTGCCGCAGCCCGTGCCGCTCGAGCAAACCGATGACCGCGAGCGGCAGCAGGATGATCAGCGGCAGGTTACGCGTCTTGATGAACCCGGTGCCGATGGTGGCGAGGATCTTGTCGACCGGAAAGTTCGCGGCAAAGGCGGTGACGATAGCCGTGACGATCACGACCAGCATCGGGTTGAAGCGCAGGATGAACCCCACGATGATGACGGCGACCCCGAGCAGGGGCCAGAGATTGATAGCAGTGGGCACGGCGGATACTCCTGAAAGTGATCGTGGGTGACTCAAGCACCCGGATGTTTGAATGAGTCAGTAGCTATTGATTGTTCAACAATTACAGAAGAATCGTTTGCAAGTTGCGTGCCAATTCCTAGGGAATAACCCGACACTCGTTGAGCAATTGAACGCAGATGTGGCAACTCATCTGCTAAAACGCGGGGAATATGAGCCTGCCCGCTTCACCTTCCCCCGCGGTCCGGACGCTGAGCGAACGCATGGCTGAAGAGCTCCGTCAGCGCATCACCCGGGGCGAGTTTTCACCCGGCCAACGGCTCTCGGAGCAGACGTTGAGCGACAGTCTCGGCATTTCGCGCAACACGTTGCGTGAGGTTTTTCGCATGCTGACCAAGGATGGCCTGGTCAAGCACTCTCCGAACCGCGGCGTGTTCGTGGCGATTCCGAGCATTGCGTCGATCATCGACATCTATCGCGTGCGGCGCCTTATCGAATGCCAGGCGCTGGGCCAGGCCTACCCTCGGCATCCGGCCAAGAAGAAGATGCGCGAGGCCGTCGAAACCGCACTGCGCTGCCGCGCCGACAGCGACTGGCTCGGCGCGGGTACCGCCAACATGGCATTCCACATGGCCATCGTGGAGCTGGCCGACAGCGAGCGCCTCAACTTGCTCTTCGCGCAAGTGCTGGCCGAGTTGCGGCTGGCCTTCGGTTTGCTGCAAGACCCGGAGTTCCTGCACGCGCCGTATGTCGACATGAACATTAATATCCTCGCACTGGCCGAGAGCGGCGAATTCGCCCGCGCCGCTGCAGCGCTCAACGACTACCTGGTGCACTCCGAACGCATCGTGCTCGCGGTGTATGCGCGGCACATCAGCGATTCCGGCTGGGGCATTTGAGGCCGCGGCTATGCTGCCGCTCAATGTCTCCGCCTGTGTCGATGCCCCGCCTCATCTGCTTCAACAAGCCCTACGGCGTCCTCAGCCAATTCACCGCTGAAGGTCGCTGGCGAGGCCTGAAAGACTTCATCGACATCCCCGGCGTCTATGTGGCGGGCCGGCTCGATGCCGACAGCGAAGGGCTGTTGCTGCTCACCAACGACGGCCAGTTGCAGGCGCGCATCGCCGATCCGCGTTTCAAGATGGAGAAGACCTATTGGGTGCAGGTCGAAGGCGTGCCGACGGAGGCCACGCTGGCATCACTGCGCGCGGGTGTGCATTTGAACGACGGCATCACCCGCCCGGCCCGTGCGCGCCTGCTCGACCCGGCACCCGACGTGTGGGACCGGCAACCGCCGATCCGCGTCCGACAGGCGATTCCGACCGCATGGATCGAGCTGGCGATCAGCGAGGGCCGCAACCGGCAGGTGCGGCGCATGACGGCGGCCGTGGGCTTGCCGACACTGCGGCTGATTCGCGCCGCGATCGGGCCGTACACGCTCGACGGTCTTGCACCGGGAAGCATGAAGACGGCCGCTGTCGCTGTGTGAGCGTCCGCGCGCGAGTCGCTCAGCGCTCGCCCAGGAACGCACCGTCGACCGGCTTTTTCATCCACTTGATGATGTCGCTTCCCAGCGTGTACGCCACGCTTCCGACCATGCTGCAGGTCGAGCGCGGCACGCCGAAGTAAATGAACATCTGACGCCGCGCAGTGAACTGCGTGGGTGCCACGCCCGGACGTTCGAGCGTGCCGTGGATGTCGACAATCTTGGGGCCGCCATAGATGCCGCCCGCGTTCGCCAGCAGGTCGGTGATTTCGATCTTCAACACCGGTGCCGCCTCGGCGCCTGCGGTCGCTGCAGGCAACAGATACAAGAGCGGTTCTTCGAGCTGGTCTTGCACGTTCTGGCGCAGCAACGCGGGCACGTCGCAGTTGTCGTCCGACTTCAAGATTTTTACGCCCTTGGGTGTGCTGCCATAGGTGATGCGTGGCATGACGATGCTGTTGCTCGCAGTGGCCGATGGTGGCGGCGGCTCCGGCGCGACCGGTCCGCGTGAGCCGCAAGCGACGAGCAATCCGGCGGTGGCCAGTGCAGCAGCCAGCACGGTAAGCGCGCGCGCGGCGCGGCCAACATTCTTCGAATGGATCAATCTGAACTCCCTGATTTTGTAAGCCGCGTTCAAGACGAAGCGGCCCGGTTGTCATGGCGCCAAGCTGCCCGTTCGACGTCGCAGCCTTCGCTTGGCCGCGTGCAGTGTGACTTTGATGGCGGTTCGGTAGCGCATGCGCTGGGCATACTCCGGACAAGAGGCGGTGGCTAGACTGGCGGCATGCCTTCACATCACACTTTTGTATTGCATCGGCGCTCGGCCATGCTCGGCGCGCTGGGGCTGGTTGCCCTGCCTGCCATTGCGGCGGTTACGGTCCGTAGTGCCGTCGCAGGGACGAAGGTGCCTCATTCGCCCTCGCAAACCACACCATCGGCTGCAGATGTCTGGCCCAGCGCATCGCAGGTGCCGGGTGGCGTCGCGCGTCTGTCGCTCGGCCCGGCCGCCACGCGACCTCGGGCGACGACGACCAGCGACGTGCCCTTGCTGGTGCTAGGCGATCCGATCGAATGGACGGCGATGGTCGGCATTCCGTTGGCCGCTTTACCCGGCGAAGGTCGCATCACGGTGCAAGTCAAAGACGATGCAGCGACGCGCGACATCCTCTACGCCATCGCGCCCAAGCAATATCGCGAGCAACGCCTCAATGTTGCCCCCGGCACGGTCGATCTCTCGCCCGCCGACCAGGCCCGCTACGAGCGCGAACGCCATCGTCTGGCAATCGTCATGGCGACCTTCACCGAGCCCTTGCCGCAAGCGCAGTCGTTGCACATGCGCGTGCCGGTGCCGGGGCGTCGCTCCAGTTCGTTCGGACTGCGCCGCGTCTTCAACGGACAGTCGCGCAATCCGCACAGCGGCATGGACATCGCCGCGGGCACCGGCACGCCGGTGCTGACGCCGATGCCGGGTCGCGTCATCGACACTGGCGACTACTTCTTCAACGGCAATACGGTCTGGCTCGACCATGGCGGCGGTCTGCTCACGATGTATTGCCATCTCAGCGCGATCGACGTGAAGCCCGGTGACGTGCTGAAAACCAGTGAGCGCTTTGCAGCCGTCGGAGCAACCGGCCGCGTGACCGGGCCGCATCTGCATTGGTCGGTGATGCTCAACCGCGCGATGGTCGACCCGGCGCTGTTCGTGTCGGCGCCGGCCGCCAAGCTTTAATCCGCATTTTCGTGAACTGGTTCGCGTGCGGTTTCGCTACGTTTTTGCTAGCGACTTCCAAGCGTGCGCATTGCGCTGTAAGCAGTTTTGCCTCATAAAGTCGGCGCGCCTCCATATTTACGAAAGCACCGCCGGTCATGACAACGCAAATTACAGACGATCGCGCCAGCCCCGCCGCCCCGGTCATTCGTGCCCGCACGGGCAACGCGCTATTGGGAACCGGCCTGATGACGTTGGTTGCCGGCGTCGTGCTGCTGACCGTGATTCCGGCCCTGGTGCATGGCTCCATCGCCGAGCGCGTTGAACAGGCGCTGCGCCCGGCGGGTTGGGCCGCCTTGATTTTGGGTGCGGTGTTGTTGGGTTTGCACTACACGATGCGGCGCGGCAATGCGGCAGCGGAATGGGGTGGCTACAGCGAAGAGGCGCCGAAAGACGGTGGCGGCCGGTTGATGGACTCGTCATCGACATTCAAGCGAGAGCCCGTCCTCGAGTTCGAGGAGACCTATCCTGCGCCCTCCCCATCCCTTTCGACGACCGAGGCGCTGTACGCGCTGCGCATGCCCGCCGCAACGCCATTCCAGCACCGTGAGCAGGCTTGGAGCCCACGGGTGCTGGCCACCATGCAATGGCAGCGCTTCGAGGCTTTGTCCGAAGCCTTCTTTGCGCAGGTCGGCTTTGCGACGCATGCCAAGTCGCACGGCGAGCAAGGCGGCGTCCACCTCTGGCTTCAATCGAAACGCATGGACGCGCCGCGCATCGTCCAGTGCAAGCATCGGCCCTCTAAGCCAGTCGGCCTAAAAGACCTGCGCGACTTCTTCGGCGTGATGAGGGCAAACCAGCTCAAGCACGGCAGCTACGTCACCAGCTCGACCTTCACGCCCGATGCGCTGGCCTTTGCCAAGGAGCACGGCATTCAGGCGCAAGACGGCGCGGCGCTGCTGAAGCTGATCGCCCTTCGCACGCCGGAGCAGCAGGCGGCGTTGCTCGCGGTGGCATACGGCGACACGCCGGTTTGACCTAGGCGGATCAACGCGGCGGCGGCTCTGCTGTGATCCAGGCTATGAGCGCCAGCAGCGCGACCTGAATCGGCAGCCGCAAGATCAGCGCCCAGTACGGAATCGACTGAAACAAATCCGGCCGTTGCAGCATGTAGAAGTGCGCTGGCGTCACCGCAAGAGTCAGCAGAAAAAGCCCCATGCCGGCAGCACGACGCGTCGGTTGCCAGAGCAAGCCGGCGGCTCCAAGCAGTTCGAAGACGCCGCTGATCAACACCGCAGCGCGCGGCCATGGAATGTACGGCGGCACGATGCGCATCTCTGTGTCGGTCGCGACGAAGTGCGCGATGCCGCCGAGCGCAAACCAGAGGAAAACGAAGGCCACGCCGGCCCAGCGCGCGCGAGTCATTCGCTTCAGGTCGATCGCTTCAGGAAATCGGCTTGGTCAGGTACACCGCTTCACGCCCGATGATCGGCGCGCGCGTCGGCATGAACACAGTGCAGTTGTCGCAAGGCGAGCGGATTTCGATGGCATCGCCATCGGTCGCGATGAGCTCGCCTTTGGCAAAGGTCTCGAAGCCGATGAGCGGCCGCGTGAAAGCGAAATGGTCGGTCATGACCATGCGCGTTTCGAGCAGTTCGAAGCGCCGCTGCGCATCAAGCAAGGCCGCCGGTCCCGAACGCTCGACAACGCCGAAATACGCGAGGAACCGCGCCGTCACTTCAACCGCGACATCCGCCGTCTTTTGCATGAAATGCTGGCCGCATTCCGCGACCATCGCAGCGCCGGGCGCGTCCGCGCCGGCATGCAAGCCATGCTGGATCAACGGCGTGCCGGAGCCTAAGCCGTTGGGCATGACGAGGTGAACCGAGGGCAGTCCGATGGCGAGCGCGGTATCGGCGTTGCGGGCGAAGTCGGGATACACCCAGAACGGCACGACGTCCTGGCTGGTCGAATGGATGTCGAGGATGTGATCGGCAGCCGCGACCACCGGCCGCAGTGCGCGGGCCCGACGAAGCTCGGGGCTGTCTTCGGTGCCGCCCAGCAATTCGTCGGACCAGATGCGGTTGAGGTTATGGACGATCTGCCGGTTCTCGTACGGCTTCGACGGATCGAAAGCGTTGTAGGCCTCGACATGGGCAAAGCTGAGTGTGAGCGTGCCGATCTTCGGACGCACGCCCGCGTCGAGCAGTTGCTTCACCGCGACCATGCCGCAAATCTCATTGCCATGCGTAAGCGCATTGACGAGCACGTGCGGGCCGGGCTTGCCCGATTCAAAACGGTGCACGTAGTCGACGCCCGTGTTGCCTTGGCGGTAGGCGGAGAGATCGCCTTGGATCACTTCGATGGGCGGCTCGACCGATGGTTGTGTTGTGGTTGTCATGACGCCAAGTTTGCCCAAGTTCGCCGAAGTCCGCTGACACTCCGCACCGTCACGATTGCATGTAATGATTGCCTGTCATACGCAGAGTCCACCAGAGCCCAGGAGCACCCATGACACACCATGCAACCATTCAAGGCCATGTGACCTATACCCCCGGCGACGGCGTGCCGTTGACGATTCCCGAGGGCCTGGTCGAAGTGGACCTGGCCGCCGACAGTGCAACCATCAGCTGGGACGCAGGCGACAACACCGCTGGCCTTACCGCCATTCCGCGCGACGAGTACGACCGCTACGTGCGCGAGGGAAAGATCAAGCTTAAAGAGTGACAAGCGTCAGCGCACTGCACCGGGCACGGGTGATCGGCCCTGCCCTTTTTCATAAAAATAACGGAGACAACCGAACATGAAAAAACACCGGCGTCTTGCTGCCGTTCAAAACTGGAAGTAGATGAACTCGCGGCGGCCAAACACGCCGAACAGCAAGATCACATAGGTCAGTGCCACGCCGAGCACGATCGACATGCGCGGCCCGACCAGCTGGTCGATGTCCTGGTAACGGTCTTTGCTCACGACCCATTCGACAATGAAGGTGAAGGGAATGAACAGGGCCGCCAGCAAGATCTCGAAGCTCGCGAAGCCCAGTACCTTGAACGTGCCGTAGTCGAGTGCGGTGAGGTGCTGAAAGCCCTTGAGCATGGTCCACGCATCGCCGAGTGTGGCCGAGCGAAAAAAGACCCAGCCGACCAGCACCACGACCATGGTCGCAGCCCAGCCGAAAGCACCACGGGCAAAGCGCGCTGCGATGCCTGCGCCGCCGACGGTGTCGAGCCCCTTCCAGCGAACGATGCGTTCGACCACCAGCCCCATGCCGTGCAGCAGGCCCCAGACCGCGAAGCACCACGACGCACCGTGCCAGATGCCGCTGATGACGAAAACGATGAGCACGTTGCGCAGCGTATTCGAGTGCGTGCCGCGGCTGCCGCCCAGCGGCTTGTAGAGATAGTCGCGGAACCAGGTCGAGAGCGAGATGTGCCAGCGGCCCCAGAACTCCGACAGCGAGCGGGAAAAATACGGCTGCCTGAAATTGATCATCAGATCGAAGTCGAACAGCTTGGCCACGCCGCGGGCGATGGTCGAGTAGCCTGAAAAATCGCAATAGATCTGGATCGCGAACAGTACTGTCGCCAGCAGCGTGTAGCTGCCCGAATAGTTGCTCGGGTCGCTGTAGATCGAATTGACGAATGGCGCGATTTGATCGGCCACGCACATCTTCTTGAACAGGCCCCAGCCGATGAGCCACATCGCCGGCGAGACGTTCTCTGCCTTGAAATAGTGGCGCGCCTTGAACTGCGCAAGCATGTGGCTGGCCCGCTCGATCGGTCCTGCCACCAGTTGCGGAAAGAACGCGACGTACTGTGCGTAGGTCAGCAAATTTCGCTCTGCCGGCGTGCGCTTGAAGTAGACGTCGAGCGTGTAGCCGACCGACTGGAACGTGTAGAAAGAAATACCCACCGGCAACACGAACTGCACCATGTTCCAGTGACCGCCAACGCCGGCGGAATGTGCCACCGCCTCTGCGTTTGCAACCAGGAACCTGCCGTACTTCAGCACGATGAGAATGCCGAAGTTGAGCACGAGCGCCGTCACCACCGCGAGCTTGCGCACATGCGGCTTGCCGCTGTTGGCCATGACCAGTGCAGTCGAAAAATCGACCAGTGTCGTGAACAGCAACAGCAGCACGAACTTCGGCTCCCAGCTCATGTAGAACACATAGCTGGCGACCAGCAAAATCCACGGCCGGTAGCGGAACGGGCTCGAAAAATAGACGAGCAGGAAGATGCCGAAAAATCCGAAGAACTCGAAGGAATTGAACAGCATTACTTCAACTCCCCAGCGTCCTTGAGAAATGCGGCGAGACGCTTCGTGTAGGCCTCGGCACCGCCCGAATTCATATGGACCGGGTCGGAAAAGGACGGCGGCGGATACAGCCAGTAGTTGGGCCCGCGCTCGGCAACGTACGGCGACTGCGACACCACTTTGGCGGCGCTGCTGCCGCTGTTCTCAGCGGGTGCGTACTCACCGGTGCGCGCAGACCACGGAACGAGCACCACCTTGAATTCGTATTGTTTTGCAAGCGCCAGCAAGGTGGCGTAGTCGTCGCCCGAGGGGGCCAGTGCGCGCACCGGCGTGGCCTGTGCGTTGTCCGAGGCCAATGCAAAGTCATCTGGTAACTGCCCATTCGGATAGCGGCTCTGCCCGCTGATGAAGTACCAGCCCCGGTTCTTTTCCACCGAGTCGATCTCGCCCTTGATGCGCATCCACTCGACCCCGACGCCGGTGTGAAGCGACTGAAAAACGAACAGCGTCAGGTCGCGGAAGAAGCGCCGAAACGGGATCAGCGTCATCAGGATGCGGTTGTCGTCCTTAAGCAG
The DNA here is from genome assembly GCF_046115955.1 of Variovorax sp. GrIS 2.14. NCBI lineage: Bacteria > Pseudomonadati > Pseudomonadota > Betaproteobacteria > Burkholderiales > Comamonadaceae > Variovorax > Variovorax sp. GrIS 2.14. Next base: position 120,681 of record NZ_JBJXIA010000007.1, on the reverse strand, counting down.
CGGCAATGCCTTGGAAGCGGCATCGGGAGGCGCCCAGGGCAACTGCAGCAGCAGGTGCGTCGGGCGATTGCCGCTCGCCAGGATCGACCGCAAGACCGGCAGGAACTGCGACTCGCCCGGCAAGCCGAAGTTGTACGAGCGCACGTCGCCGGAGAAGGCGGCATCGAAGACGTCGGGCTTGAAGCTGCTGAGCGTCTTGCTGTTGCCCATCGCGATCACGCGGTACTTCTCCTGGCCCGAAAAAAGCGCTTGTTTGGAGAGCTTGTCGTACTTTTCTTCCAGAACCAGATCGGAGCCGGCCTGTACGTATCGCAGCTTCTGATGGGCGAAGTCGAGTGCCACCCAAACCACTGCGAACAAACAGACGAAAAGGAGCACGCTCCGGAGCAGACGGCGCAACGACTGAGGACTGTCGGATGGCATTTTTCAAAAGACGGTGAAGATCAGCAAGTGTATCCAAAAGTAAACACTGCCGATCGCCACACTCACCGCCTCGAAGCCGGTTTGCCGCGACCTTGCGTGACTTAAACCCGCTGAGTGAGCTCGGCGATATCAACCACGCTGGACTTGCGGGGCCGTAGCGCAACGGCCGCTCAGGTCAACTCGATTCGGAAGGCACGTCGGCCTCGGGCGCACCCCCTGCACCGCCACGCTTGTTTCCTCGCGCGGCCTTTTTCATCTGGCGTTCGGCATCGAGTTGCTGCCCGGCCGCCAGCCATTGCGCGAACTCTTCGGGTGTTTCCAGCGTGATGCGACCGAAGTTGCCGGCACGGAATTCATGCATCACGATCTCCGACGCCTTCTGCAAATTGACGCGCCCTTTGCCCAAAATGGCGCCGCGTTTCCGCGCGATGGCTTCCAGCAAATCTTCGTCCTTCATGGCCGCGATATCGTGCGCGGTCATGTCGAGCTTGAAGCGCGTCGCGACGGCCGCTGGATAGTGCGTCTTCAGGTAGGCCAGCAGTTCGAGCGCGACCTCTTCGTCGTCGAAGGCATTGCGGCCGATGGCGCCGCTGGCGGCCAGGTTGTAGCCGCTCTTGGCCACAATGATGCGCGGCCACAGCATGCCGGGCGTGTCGTACAGATAGAAATCGTCGGTCAGCGTGATGCGCTGTTCCAGCTTGGTGATGCCGGCTTCGTCGCCGGTCTTGGCCTTCTTGCTGCCGGTGAGCGTGTTGATGAGGGTCGACTTGCCGACGTTCGGAATGCCGCAGATCAGCACGCGCATCGGCTTGGCGAGACCACCGCGATTCGGCGCCAGTTCATGACATGCCTTGACCAGTTGCTGTGCCGGCGTGCTCTGGCTCGCATCGAGGCCGATCGCGCGCGTGGCCGGTTGCGCGTTGAAGTGCGCGAGCCATTGCGCCGTGCGTGCCGGGTCGGCCAGGTCCTGCTTGTTGAGAACCTTGAGCGTGGGCCGCGACGACGTGAGCTGCGACAGCATCGGGTTGGCGCTGGAAGCAGGCAAGCGTGCATCGAGCAACTCGATGACGACATCGGTGTCCTTGACGCGTTCGGCAATGGCCTTTTGCGTCAAATGCATATGGCCGGGAAACCACTGAATGGCCATGGGGACTAACTTCTTTCTCGGTGCGCAGTGCGCCCGTTGCGTGAATCTGAAGTGACCAATTGTGATGTGCCCCGAGACCTACATTCGCCTTTCCCATTTTGGGAGCACAGTGGGGGTTCGCATATTCGCGTGCACTCAGAGAGACACAAACATGCAAATTCAGGTCAATACAAGCAATGGCGTCGAAAACAAGGAAACGCTGGAACGCTGGGCCGACGCCGAAATCAGGCAGCACCTCAGCCGTTTCGCAGAAGACGTGCTGCGGGTCGAGATCCACCTGAGCGACGAGAACCATGGCAAGGCCGGGGCCGACGACAAGTGCTGCGTCATGGAGGCCCGTCTGGCCCACCACCAGCCGCTGGCGGTCACGCAGCATGGCCACACCATGGATGAGGCGTTCCGCGGCGCTACCGGCAAGCTCAAGCGCCTGCTCGACAGCACGTTGGGCCGCCTGAACAGCCACCGCGATCACGACTCCATCCGTAAGGACGATAGCCTGATACCGGATTAACTCAGCGTGCGCTCAACGCGCGGCGGCGGCTAGCGCTTTGCCGACTTCGTTGCTGCCCTGTGCCGACCCGCTTTGCGGCACGATCTCGCCGGCGCGGTCGGTGACTTCGGCGAGGCGTGCGGCCAACTGCTCCGGCGCATCGCCACCAATGCCGATGAAGGCACCCGCGGTGAGCGTGATGTGGGCAGCTTCGAAGGTACCCGCACCGGCACACAAAATCGTCCGCGTCGGCGCATCCTGCGCCGAGAGCACCAACATCGCCGGCACCACTGCTTCAGGCTTGAGCGCATCCAGCACTTCTTTCGACATCAGGCCCTCTGTCATGCGCGTGGCCGCCGTCGGCGCCAGGCAGTTCACGCGGATGTCATTCTTTGCGCCTTCGATGCTCAGCGTCTGCATCAGGCCGACGAGCGCCATCTTGGCTGCGCCGTAGTTGCTCTGGCCGAAGTTGCCATAGAGGCCGGAAGACGAAGTCGTCATCACGATACGGCCGTATTTCTGCGCGTTCATGATGGCCCACACCGCCTTGCTGCAATGCACTGCGCCCATCAGGTGAACGTCGACCACCAGTTCGAAATCCGAGATCTCCATCTTGCTGAAGCTCTTGTCGCGCAGGATGCCGGCGTTATTGACAAGGATGTCGACGCGGCCCCAGGCGTCCATCGTCTGTTGCACCATTGCCTGTACCGCCTCGAAATCGGTCACCGAGGCGCCATTGGCGATGGCCTCGCCACCCGCAGCCTTGATTTCGTCGACCACCCGCTGCGCCGCACTGGTCGATCCACCCGCCCCGTCGAGCGCACCGCCGAGGTCGTTGACGAGCACTTTGGCGCCGCGCTGCGCCAGCGCCAACGCGTGCTGACGACCAAGGCCGCCGCCCGCGCCCGTCACGATCGCGACGCGGCCCCCGAAGTCGATCTTGCCAGTCTTGTCTATGGTGTTGCTGATGTTGCTCATGCGTAGCGTTCCGTTGTCGATAACGGAAGCAGTTTTACCGCAAGAGATACCACTGCACGACGCACCGTCGTGACACGACACGACTTCTGCTCGGCTTAGGGCGAGCTAACGCCGCGTGGCGCCAAGCCGTTCGCAGTACTCGACCAACTCGTCGATCTCCGCGGACTTGTCGAAGAACGCATCGGCACCCAGGGCCTTGGCCCGCGCACGCATCGCTGGCGTCGCATAGTTCGTCAGCACCACGACCTTTTGGTCCAACGACCTGCCGCGGCAAGCTCCGACGACCTCCAAACCGTTTCCCTGCTCGAGAAACAGATCGATGATCGCGATGTCCCACTGGTCGTGATGCGACTTCAGCCAAGCAACCGCTTCGTCTTCACTGCTGGCATGGGCAACGACTTCAGCGTGAGCGATGTCTTCGAGAAACCCGACGAGGTTGTCCCGGATCACCGGGCTGTCTTCGACCAGGTAGGTCTTGAAAGTCATGGGATCGTCAGGTAGCGGCTGTGTGTGGAACGAATGCTGGAGCACGATTGCATCATGCGTGCGTCTCGCACCACGAAGGTGAGCCATGCAGGCCAATGCGAGTAGGTCGGCACCTACCACGCACCTTCATGGACTGTGCGGTTGTTCCGCTCAGGCCGTCATGGCCGTCCGCCCACGCAACCCCAGGCGCGCCGGCGAAACGTACTGCTCGCGATAGATTTCGAACGGCAAGGTGTCGGCTGCCTCTATGCGTTTTTGCTCCTCGATCGAAGTCTGCGTCATGCGCTCGAAGGTCGCTTGCTGCTCCGCTGTCCACGGCGAGGCGAGCAACGCAACGCGCGTCGATTCGGACTGCGCCCTGATAAAGCCGGTGAACGAATCGGCGTGCGATGCCTTCATCGCGGCCAGCACGCGTGCCGACGGCAGACTGCCGGAATTCCGAAAGGCATCGGCGGCCGCATGCACGGCGTCGCTATGCAACGTGTCGCCGTGCACCGCATCGAGCGCGGCTGCGATCGGCAGGCACTCCACCACCAGCTCCGCGCCCCACTCCACCAAAGGCACTTCGCGGCCACCACGCTGCAGGGTGAGTCCCGGCTCGCGGCCGCGCGCCGCTGTCAGATGCTGGTTGTGCGCAAGCTCGGCAATTTCTTGCGGCGTGTCGTCGGGGCTGTTGCTCAAAAGGCAATGCAGAAGGAATACGTCGATGAAGCGCATGGTCTGCGCGTTGATGCCGACCGGCTCGAACGGATCGAGGTCCATAAGTCGCACCTCGACGTACTCGACGCCGCGCTCGCGCAACGCATGCAGCGGACGCTCGCCGGGGTAGATCACCCGTTTGGGCCGGATGGTGCCGTAGAACTCGTTCTCGATCTGCAGCAGGCTGGTCGCGAGCTGGTTGTAGTCGCCGCCCAGGTTCTGGATGCCGATGGCTTGGTAAGCCGGCCACGGACGCGTCAACGCGTCTTGCAGCGAGGCGCCATAACCGTCGAGGCTGTTGTAGCTCACCGCCAGCGAGGCCTGTGCATCGCTCTGGTAGCCGAGCCGGCCCATGCGCAACGACGTGCCGTGCGGCATGTGCACGCTTCCCTCGCCCAGCGGCTGAAGCTCGTGCGGCCGGCCGGCGACGAAGCTGCTGCACAGTGCCGGTGACGCGCCGAAAAGGTACAGAAGCAAGAACGCATGGCGCCTGAAGTTTCGGATCAGCCCGAAGTACTGGTCGCTACCGACACCCGGCAGAGACCAGTTGTAGTGAATGCCGGAAATAGTCTGCATGCGCCGGCCGTAGCGATGGCTCAGCCCCATGCGGTAGACGCTCTTGGCGCGCCCGACGTTCGACGAGCCGTAACGCCCGATCGGAATCGTCTCGTCAGTCGGCAAACCGCACGGCATGCTCGACACCCACAGCCGCTCGTCGCCAGCGGCATCGAGCACGCGGTAAGTGAATTGGTGAACGCGGGTCAGTTCGTCGAGCGCCGCGTCGACATCGCCATGCACGCCGGTGATGAGTTCGACCTGCGATTCGCTGAAATCCGTGGTGATGTGCGGGTGCGTGAGCGCAGAACCCAATGCCAACGGATGCGGCGTCAAAGCCAGCGCGCCGTCGGCCGCAGAACGCAAGCTTTCTTTCTCGATGCCGCGGCGCATGCCCTTCAGGCGCCCCGGCGAAAGCGAAGCCAAACGCTTCTGCAATGTGCTGCTCATATAGTTATGCCCCTCAATCTTGGGGCTGGAAGGTAGCACGGTCAGGCCGTCGCTGCTGGCTGGGGGCCATGGCGTTTCAGGTAGAAAGTGCTGCTTGTCCGGGTAACAGGGTCATGGGGCGGCTCCCGTGTCTTCCTCGTCCTGCAGCACGCGCAGCAGGAATGCGTTGATATCGGCGATCTCCTCGATGCAGACCGAATGTTCCATCGGGTAGCTGTGCCACTCGACCTCGTATCCCATGGCGGTGAGTGCGTTCCGGGACTCGATGGCGCGCGCCATCGGCACCACACCGTCGCGCGTGCCATGGCCCATGAAAACGGGCGTGTCGTGGTTGGCGGCCTGTCGCTCAGCGGCGGTGGTCGAGGCGATCGGCAGGTAGCCAGACAGGCCGACGATGCCGGCCAGCCGCTCGCCGTGGCGCAGGCCGGTCATGAGCGCCATGGCACAGCCTTGCGAAAAGCCGGCGACGACGATGCGATCGGCCGGAATACCACGGGATTTTTCGTGCGCGATCAGCGCCTCGATGGCGATGCGCGAGCGCCGCAAGCCGGCTTCGTCTTCACGCGACCCGAGATCGGCCACGGCGATGTCGTACCACGCCGGCATGGCATAGCCGCCGTTGATAGTGACCGGGATGACCGGCGCGTTGGGAAAGACGAAGCGCACCGCACCGACGGCCGACAGGTCGAGCTCGTTGACGATCGACACGAAGTCGTTGCCGTCGGCGCCGAGTCCGTGCATGAGGATGACAGTGGCGACCGGATGGGGCGCGGTCTCGATTTCGACCGGGGGGCGTGGGGGGGCGGATGACATGGCGAGACGATATCGCATTCAGGCGCCGTCGGACGGCAGGTTCGCTGACGACGCGCGCGGCCGATCCCGAGGATGATCGTCGCTCGAAAGGACAACCCGTGAGCCATTCCCACATCGCAGCCGCACCCGACGATTCGCTGCTCGTCAAAGTCAAGTTCGCTGGCGTCGTGCTGGTCTGTGGCGATTGCGAAGAACGCAGCAACGGACCATCGAAGTTCAAAGCCAGGTCGGCACGCAAGGAGCTCAAGCGCGGCTTGGTGCAGTCGCCTGTGCGCCTGCGCATCGTGGAGTCGACCTGCCTCGGGCTGTGCCCGAAGAAAGCCATTGCGGCCACGGCAGTGGCGCCGGGGCACAAGTTGCTTGCGGCCGAGCTGTGCGACGAAGAAGACGCCCAAGCCTTTGGAGCCACCATCGCATCACACTTCGGGAAATGACCCGTTCCCGCCTTTCGCCACAACCTCTCCCAGTCCTCTATTCATTTCGCCGCTGCCCGTACGCGATGCGGGCACGGCTCGCACTGCTGGCATGTGGTGAACGATGCGAGTTGCGCGAGGTTTTGCTGCGCGACAAGCCGGCCGATATGCTCGCCGCCTCACCCAAAGGCACTGTGCCGGTGCTGACACTCGACGACGGCACGGTGATCGACCAGAGCCTGGACATCATGCTGTGGACGCTCAGTCGCAACGACCCCGGCGGTTGGCTGCGGCCGTCTCACGGCACGCTCGACGATGCACTTGCGCTCATTGCCGAATGCGACGGGGATTTCAAGGCGCAACTCGATCGCTACAAATACCCGGCCCGCTACGACGCGGCGGAGGGCTTGGCCGATGGCGCGGCGCATCGCGATCGCACCATGCCGTTCCTTGACCACCTCGAAGACCGCCTTACTCGCGCACCTAATCTGGGGGGCGACAACGCGAGCCTGGCGGATGCGGCGCTCATGCCGTTCGTGCGGCAGTTCGCGGCGGTCGATCCGATATGGTTCGGTTCGCAGCCTCGCCCACGCCTTCGCGCATGGCTCGACGAATGGACCGGTTCCGCGCTGTTTATCCAGGCCATGCACCGCTATCCGCTCTGGACAGCCGGCACGACGGGCGAAGAGTTTCCACCGCGATAACCATTCGGTGCCCGCACGCAGCCAAAACATCGACGGAGGCGTCTTGTGGCCCCCGTCCACCAAAGGCGACAAACAGGCGGTGCTTGGCCCCGAAAGGGAGGGGAAACCCGCAAGGCGACGCGGGTAATATCCGACCCCTCGAACCTTCGGCAGCCACATGCAATCTCCACTCAAAGTCGGTGTCATCGGTGTCGGTGCCATGGGCTTGGCGATGGCGACCAACCTGCATGGCAAAGGGTACGCAGTGCAAGCGCGTGACGTTGCCGACACGGCGATAGATGCTGCTGCCGCTGCCGGCATCGGCACCTGCAAATCGCCACGCGAACTTGCCGACTGGGCCGACCTGCTGATCGTGGTCGTCGTCAACGCGAAGCAGATCGAAGAGGTGCTCTTCGGCGTCGACGGTGTCGTGAAATGCAGCCGCGGCGACAGTCACATCGATCGCGACAACGGCAGCGGGAACGCACCGGTCGTGATGCTCTGTTCCACCGTATCTCCAATCGACAGCGCACAGTTCGGACACCGCCTCGCCGCCGTTGGCATCGCGACGCTCGACGCACCGATCTCCGGTGGCCCGGTGCGCGCAGCCAACGGCACGATGACCCTCATGCTGGCTGGCGACCAGCGCATCGTCAAGCGGCTCGACGGCGTACTGAACGACCTCGCATCGAAGGTCTTTTTCATCAGCGAAACCATCGGCGATGGCGCGAAGACCAAGCTGGTCAACAACATGCTCGCCGGCATCAACCTCACCGCGGGTGCCGAGGCATTGGCGCTGGGTCATCGGCTGGGGCTCGACCGCCAGCAGCTGTTCGACGTCATCTGCGCATCGAGCGGGGCCTCGTGGATTTTCGAAGACCGCATGGCGCGTGCCTTGCGCGACGACTATGCGCCGCGCGCACAGGCGCACATCCTGACCAAAGACGTCGGCCTCGCGGTCGACATGGCGGCAGGCGCAAGCATCGAGACGCCGCTGGGCGCTGCTGCATTGCAGATCTTCAAGGCGACGATCGCGGCCGGTTTGTCAGACGAAGACGACGCGGCCGTTATCAAGACGATAGACCCGCACTTCAACCGCGCAAAACAACGAGAGACGTCGCATGACTGAAGCCTCAGCATCTGCCGTCGAAGCGCGACCCGTCGCGGTTGTCACCGGGGCTGCCAGCGGCATCGGCGCTGCGACGATGGCTTTGTTGGTCAGCCGCGGCTGGCGCGTCGCGGGCATCGACATCGACGGCGCGACATTGAAGTCGACCGTTGATCGCGTCAACGGCAAAACACCATCCGGCACCGACGTCTCCTCGATCGCGAGTGCCTTCGTCGCCGACGTTGCAGACGAGGCCGCCGTCGTCTCCGCCTTCAAGGAAATCGAATCGGCTTTCGGCACGATCCATGGCCTTGTCACCAGCGCGGGCATGGCCGACACGACGCCGTTCATGGATCTGACCGTCGACATCTTTCGCCGTGCCCACGACGTCAACGTCATCGGCACCTGGCTTTGCATGCGCGAAGCCGCGTTGCGCATGAAGCCGGGCGGTCGCATCTGCACTGTAGCCAGCGTGGCGGGCATTCGCGGCGGCGGCCTGTCGGGCACGGCAGCGTATGCAGCCTCCAAAGGGGCGGTGCTGGCGCTGACAAAGAACGCAGCACGCGCGCTGGGCGAACGCGGCATCAGCGTGAACACGGTCGCTCCCGGGGCAACAGAGACACCGATGATCGCGGCGCCGCTCGCCATTCCCGGCAACCGCCAGCGCCTCGAATCGATGAGCGTGCAGCAGCGCATCGCGAGCCCTGAGCAGATCGCCAACGCCATCGCGTTTTTGATCTCGTCCGAATCGTCGATCGTCACCGGCTCCACGCTGGTGGCCGACGGCGGCTTGCTGATGTATTGAGTGTCGAGTCCGCTTCAAGTGCCATCGTTTTTCACAAACCCATCAACAAAACCAGGAGACAAGCCATGACCATTTCCCGCCGCAAGTTCGTACAAGGGACCGCCGCAGCCAGCGGCATTGCGCTCGCCGCCACCCATCACATCGCGAGCGCGCAGACCGCCGAGTTCCAGATGAAGTGGGCCAGCAACATCCCCGTCACGCACCCGACCAACGTGCGCGTGAAAGAAGCGCTCGACCTCATCCGCAAGGACACCAACGGCAAGGTCGACATCCAGTTGTTTCCAAACAACCAACTGGGCGGCGACACCGACATGCTTTCGCAGGTGCGCTCGGGTGCCATCGACTTCTTTCCGCTGTCGGGCCTGATCCTGCAGACGCTGGTGCCGGTGGCCGGCATCAACGGCGTGGCCTTCGCCTTCAAGGACTACGCCACCGTGTGGGCCGCGATGGACGGCGACCTCGGCGCGCATGTGCGTGCAGCCATCACCAAGGCCAACCTGTATGTCTTCGACAAGCCGCTGGACAACGGCTACCGCGACATCACCAGCTCGACGCGCCCTATCGTCGTGCCTGAAGACTTGAAAGGCTTCAAGATCCGCGTGCCTGTGAGCCCGCTGTGGACCTCGCTGTTCAAGGCTTTCGGTGCATCGCCGACCAGCATCAACTTCGCCGAGGTTTATTCCGCCCTGCAGACCAAGGTGGTCGAAGGACAGGAGAACCCGCTGGCGATCATCGAGATCGCCAAGCTGTACGAAGTGCAGAAGTATTGCTCGATGACCAACCACATGTGGGACGGCCAGTGGATTTTGTCCAACACCAAGAAGTGGGCCGCGCTGCCAGCCGACATCCAGGCCATCATTACCAAGCACATCACCGAGAAGGTTGTGGCACAGCGCGACGATCTGCGCCGGCTCAACAACAACGTCGAGGTCACGCTGAAGGCCAAGGGCATGACCTTCAACACGCCCGACGTCGAACCGTTCCGCGCAACGCTGAGCAAGGCCGGCTTCTACAAGGAGTGGAAGGGCAAGTTCGGCGACGAGGCCTGGGGCAAGCTCGAAAAATACGCCGGCAAGCTCGTCTGAAGTCGTTCCATGCACCTTGAAGACGAGGCAGGCGCGGCCCCGGTCGCGCTGCGCCGCTTTCCTCGACTGGACCGGGGACTCGCGCTCCTGACGGAAATTCCGGCGGCGGCGCTGGTCGTGCTCGAAGTGGTCATCCTTCTGGCGGGCGTGATATCGCGCTATGTGTTCAACCAGCCGCTCACATGGTCGGACGAACTCGCGTCGATCCTGTTCCTGTGGCTGGCGATGCTGGGTGCGGTGATCGCACTGCGGCGCGGCGAGCACATGCGCCTCAGCACTTTTGTCGGGCGCATGTCCCCCGCGGTTCGACCGTGGGTCGAGTCGCTGGCCTTGATGCTGGTCATCGTCTTTCTCGTCATGTTCCTGCCGGCTGCGCTCGAGCACATGGAACAGCAGTGGCCGGTGGTCACGCCAGCGCTCGAAATCCCGGACGGCATGCGCGTCGCGGCTATTGCCTGCGGCGCTGTGCTGATGCTGCTGATCGCGACCATCAAGCTGATCGAAAAATGCACATGGCGGCAGGTCGCGCTGGTGGTCGGCACCACGCTCGTGGTCGCGCTGGTGCTGTGGCTCGCAAAGCCGCTGTTCAGGCAACTGGGCAACCTGAACCTCGTGATCTTTTTCGTGATCGGCGTCGGCGCAGCCGTGGTCATGGGAACGCCGATCGCGTTCGCCTTCGGCGCGGGCACGGTGAGCTATCTGGCGCTGGCGACCAACACGCCGATGTCGATCGTCGCCGGGCGCATCGACGAGGGCATGTCGTCGCTCATTCTTCTCTCCGTGCCACTGTTCGTCTTCCTCGGCGCGCTGATCGAAATGACCGGGCTGGCGCGCGCGATGATTGAATTTTTGTCGTCGCTGCTCGGGCATGTTCGCGGCGGACTGCAATACGTGTTGCTCGGCGCGATGTATCTGGTTTCGGGCATCTCCGGCTCCAAGGCGGCCGACATGGCGGCGGTGGCACCGGCCCTCTTCCCCGAAATGAAGAAGAGAGGCAGCAAGGACGGCGACCTCATCGCGCTGCTCTCGGCCTCGGGCGCCATGTCGGAGACCATACCGCCGAGTCTCGTGCTCATCACCATCGGGTCGGTGACTGGCGTTTCGATTGCCGCGCTGTTCACGGGCGGCCTGTTGCCTGCGCTGGTCGGCATGCTGGCCCTTTGCGTGGTGGTCGCGTGGCAGACGCGTGGCGAGGACATGCGCGGCGTGCAGCGCGCCAGCAGGCGCCAGATCGGCCGTGCGCTGCTGATCGCGCTCCCGGCCCTCGCATTGCCTTTCGTGATCCGTACGGTGGTGGTCGAAGGCGTCGCCACGGCCACCGAGGTGTCGACCGTCGGCGTGGTCTACACGCTGCTCGCCGGCCTGTTGATCTACCGCCAGTTCGACTGGCGGCGCGTCTATCCGATGCTGGTCGAAACGGCTTCGCTGTCCGGCGCGATCCTGCTCATCATCGGCTGCGCGACCGCGATGGCCTGGGCGCTGACGCAATCGGGCTTTTCACACCAGCTGGTCGAGGCCATGCAAAGCATGCCGGGCGGCAAGGCCGGCTTCATGGCGGCGTCGGTCGTAGCCTTCGTCATTCTGGGCAGCGTGCTCGAGGGCATTCCGGCCATCGTGCTGTTCGGGCCGCTGCTGTTTCCGGCGGCGCGTGCGCTCGGCGTGAACGAAGTGCACTACGCGATGGTCGTGGTGTTCGCGATGGGCCTGGGGCTCTTCGCGCCGCCTTTCGGCGTCGGCTTCTATGCAGCCTGCGCCATCGGGCGCGTGGCACCCGACAAGGCCTTCAACCGTGTGTGGCCGCACCTTGCGGCGCTGCTGGTGGCGCTGATCGTCATTGCCGCGGTGCCGTGGATTTCGATCGGCTTCCTCTGAGCTTTCTGTAGCGTTCAGCCACCGGACGCGAGTTCCCGGCAGCGCTTCAGATTGCTATCGAAGCGCGGCGCAAGCCGCGGTTCGCACACGTCGCCGTTCGGAATGAGCCGGCACAGCCCGACCACCAGAAAGTCAGACACCGCTTCGGTACATGTCGCATAGCGAGTGAGCGCCGGGTTGTCCGTCGACTTGAAGCCCCACTGCTGCGAGAAGTCGAGCATGCGACCCATCGCGTCTTCGAAATAGTCGCGGTCGCGCTCGGACACGGCGCCTTCCATCTTGGGCAGCTCTTCGTTCAAAAAGCCCATGGCGGCGCGTGGAAATTCGGCTGACGCCGCAGAACTCGACGGAGGCAACGGCTGCGCCCAGGCGAGCGGCGCAACCGAAGCGGCGAGCCAGAGCGCCGAGGCGGACAGCAGCCGCGGGAACACAAGGCGGACGGTCGATGATTTGATTCGCATGACGACGGATTTTGCTACGAGCACTCGCTACCATGCGCAACCGGCGCTCGACGCCGGATCAACGAAAAACATTGGAGACAAACCATGACATCTCTCACCCGGGTTCGCGCGGCTGCTGCGCTCGCAACCATGGCCGCACTCGCGACGCTGGCTGGCTGTACCGGCATGTCCACCACCACGCCGCAGCGACAACTCATGCTCGTCGCCAACGACGAAAAGCAGTCGTGGAACGATGCCGGCGCCGCGATCCTCGGCGCACCAGGCCGCGACACCGTGCAGGTGCTCGACATCGGCACCGACCCGCTGGCACCCAGGTCACTGGTCTCGCTGCAGCTCGACAACACCGTGGTCGGCCCGCCCACCAACCTGGCGATCAACCCGACCGAGACGCTGGCGCTCATCGCCAACTCCGTCAACGTGGTGGAAGAGAACGGCGTCAAGAAGCAGGTGCCCGACAACCGCCTCTTCGTCATCGACCTGACGACGAACCCGCCCAAGCTCATCGACACGCTCGCCATCGGCAAGCAGCCTTCGGGGCTGACGATCAATCGCGCCGGCACGCTCGCACTGGTCGCCAACCGTGCCGACAACTCGGTGAGCGTGCTGCGCATCGCGGGCAAGCAGGTGACGCTGATCGACACCGTCGCGATGGGCGATTCGGTCGCGCACGTGCGCTTCACGCCCGATGGCCGGCGCGCGCTGGCGGCCAAGTTTCCAAGCCACAAGATCGCGCTGCTCGATGTCGCGGGTGAAAAGGTCAGCTACAACAAGGTCGACCTCGCGGCCGGTCTGTGGCCGTACAACGTCGACGTGACGCCTGACGGCAAGATCGCACTCACTGCGGACAACGGCAACTCCGGCGCGTCCGACGGCCAGATAGACACGGTGAGCGTGATCGACATGGAAGCCCAACCACCGCGCGTGATCGACAAGGTGGTAGTCGGCGATGGCCCCGAGGGGCTTGCCATCAGCCCGACCGGCCGGCACGCGGTGGCGGTAATCCTGCGCGGCAGCAATGCATCGAAGAGCGCATATTTCTACAACCGCAACGGTTCGGTCGTGCTGCTCAAGATCGACGGCAAGAAGGTGACTCGCGGCAACGAGGTCGAAGTCCGCGGCCTGCCCGAGGCGGCCGTGTGGAGCGCCGACGGCAAGTACCTCTACGTCGGCAACTTCATCGATCAGGACATCAGCATCTTGCGCATGGACGGCGACACGCTGGTACCGACGGGCAAGTCGTTCGCACTGCAGGGCCATCCGGCCGCGATGAGGAGCAAGACCAACTGATGGCACGAAACAAGGCCCCGGAGCGCGCGCCGCGGATGGTCGAGCGCGGCATTTTGTGCGTGCTGATCGGGGCTGCGGTGATGCTGGCGCCGCGCTTTTTGCCGCCGTCGAATCTCATGAATACCGTGGCCGGCGCTTCGGTGGTCGGCTGGTTCGCGGTTGTGCTGGGCGCGACACTCATCGTGGTTGACCTGATATCGCGCAGCCGACATCGCAAGTAAGCTCCCGTTCTCCAAAAATCAGTCCAACAGGAGACATCCGATGGAAAAAACCCTCCCAATATCGAAGCAACCGGCACAGCCGGCGGGGCTCGCTTCAGCGAGCGAAGAATCCACGTACCGCAAGGTCACGGTCCGCCTCGTCCCGTTTCTTTTTCTTTGCTACGTGGCGGCGTATCTCGACCGGGTGAATGTCGGCTTTGCCAAGCTCGGCATGTTGGCCGACCTGCAGTTCAGCGAGACGGTCTACGGCCTCGGCGCCGGCATATTCTTCATCGGCTATTTCATCTTCGAGATACCGAGCAATCTCATCCTGCATCGCGTCGGTGCCCGCATGTGGATCGCACGCATCATGATTTCGTGGGGCGTCATTTCGTCCGCGATGATGTTCGTGCAGACGCCCACGCAGTTCTACATCGCGCGCTTTTTGCTGGGCGTATCAGAAGCAGGCTTCTTCCCCGGCATCATTCTTTATCTCACCTACTGGTACCCGGCAGCGCGGCGCGGCCAGATCATCTCGATGTTCATGACGGCAGTGGCCGTCGCGGGCATCATCGGCAGCCCGCTCTCTGGCTGGATCCTGCAGACCATGGGCGGCGTGAGCGGCCTTGCGGCCTGGCAGTGGCTCTTCTTGCTCGAAGGCATCCCGTCGGTGCTGATCGGCATCTGGGTCATCTTCTATCTCGACGACTCGATCGAGAAGAGCAAATGGCTCGACGCTGGTGAAAAGGCCATGCTGGCGCGCAACGTCGCAGCCGACAACATCGGCAAGGTCGCCACGTCGGCCGCCGAAGGGTTGAAGAATCCGAAGATCTGGCTCATGGCGCTGATCTACTTTTCGTTCGTGATGGGCCTCTACGGCGTCAGCTTCTGGCTGCCCAGCATCATCAAGGCGATGGGCGTGAAGAGTGCGCTCGACATCGGTTTGCTGACGGCCATCCCATGGATTGCCGGGGCTGTCTGCATGGTGCTGGTCGGACGTCGGTCAGACCGCACCGGCGAGCGCCGCTGGCACATCATCGTGCCGGCGTTCCTGGGCTGCATCGGCTTCATCCTGAGCGTGCAGTTGGCGTCGAACACCGTGCTTGCCATGGCATCGCTGACGCTGGCCACGGCCGGCATCCTGGCGACGCTGCCACTGTTCTGGAGCTTGCCCACCGCCCTGCTCGGCGGCAGCAGCGGGCATCGCGCTCATCAACTCCTTCGGCAACCTGGCGGGCTTTGTCAGCCCTTACATGATCGGCTGGATCAAGGACATGACGAAGAGCACCGACAACGGCATGTACATGCTGGCCGGCGCAATGCTGATCGGTGGTTTGCTGGTTTGGTTTGGCGTGTCCGCGCGCGAGGTCGAAAGAAAATAGCCCGGGCTTTCAGCCCTTGCGTCGAACCCGCTTGAAGAGTTCGACGCCCGCCAGCACGATGGCGCCAGCAACGAGGCCGATGCCGGCGTTCACCAGCATCGAGCCGATCGTGCCCAGCACGCCCGCAGTGGCAGCCCAGGCCTCGACCGCATGGCCGAACGCCGGTACGCCGTGCA
This sequence comes from Variovorax sp. GrIS 2.14, assembly GCF_046115955.1. Lineage (NCBI taxonomy): Bacteria > Pseudomonadati > Pseudomonadota > Betaproteobacteria > Burkholderiales > Comamonadaceae > Variovorax > Variovorax sp. GrIS 2.14. The sequence continues at coordinate 105,168 of NZ_JBJXIA010000007.1, read as the reverse complement.
CCAAAATGCCGCCGCCGACCAAAAACATCGCGACGGTACCTGCGACGGACAAAGCCTTCATGAGCCACGGCGCTGCGACCAGAATGCCGCGTCCCAGGGCCTGCGCACCGGAACCCGGGCGCTGCGTCAGGTAAAGCCCCGCATCGTCGAGCTTGACGATGCCGGCGACCAGGCCGTACACGCCGATGGTCATGATCAGCGCGATGCCCACGAGCACCGTCAACTGCGTGACGAAAGGCTGACCCTGCACCGTGCCGAGAGTGATCGCGATGATTTCTGCAGACAGGATGAAGTCGGTGCGAACGGCGCCCTTGATCTTGTCTTTTTCCACCGCCACGACATCGACGGACGAGTCCGCGACGGCCTTCTCGTGGCGCGATGTGTCGGCAGCGTGTTCGTCCTTGTGCAGGAACTTGTGGGCGAGCTTTTCGCAGCCCTCGAAACACAGGAAAGCCCCGCCCACCATCAGCAGCGGCGTGACCAGCCATGGCAACCAGGTGCCGATCGCCAATGCCGCCGGCACCAGGATCGCCTTGTTGATCAACGAGCCCTTGCACACGGCCCACACCACCGGCAATTCGCGATCGGCCTTCACGCCGGACACCTGCTGCGCATTGAGCGCGAGGTCATCGCCCAGCACGCCAGCCGTTTTTTTGGCGGCGACTTTGGTCAGTAGCGAAACGTCGTCGAGCACCGATGCGATGTCGTCGATCAGCAGGAAAAGACTGGTGGCCATGGCGCGCCTTAAAAGCTGCTCAATGCAATGCCGGCCACCGCTGCCAACGACGCGCCGAAGATGGTCAGTCCGAGAGCCCGTCGGCGCGTGGTCAGAACCCACAGCGTGACGCCCGAGAGCGACAAGAAGATCAGGCTGCCAGCCAGCGTGTCGATCAGCAGAATCCATGCGATCGGCATGCCGCTGCCCTTGTGCATGCTGGTCAACGTCGCGACGATGCCATTGCGCGTGGTGTTGATGCCGATCGACCGATTGCCCTGCCAATAGTCGGCCTGAATGGTCTCGTTCGGGCCGCCAAAATTGAAGACCCAGTGCGCGGGCTGAGTCAGCGCGGGTGCCGACTTGTCGCTCTTGTCGGCCCACGGCACCGGGCGAGCGTCCTCGATGCGGCTGGAGCTGGGCGGCCCGTCGGTGCGCAGCGCGGTCACGAGCCAGGCGCTCATTGCCTCGGGCGTGTCGGGTACCGGATCGGGAAGCGCCAATTGCGCACGTGAGCGCTCCTGCGCCTGCGGCAGCTTCAGCACGTTTCGGTGATTCAGGAAGATGCCGCTGAACCCCATCAACAGGCCCAGCACGGCACCCCACAGGCCGAACCAGCCATGCGTTCGACGAATCCAGCGAACGACGTCGGCCCGGCGCTGGTGGTCTGCAGCAGCGGCGGTGGCGGCCATCAGACGACGGCGCGCTTCAACCGGATTTCTTCGATCTTGACCGCGCCGAGCGCGGTGGTCTTGAGCGTTTTCATCTCGCGCTTGAAGCCGGCGAGTTCGTGGAAGCGCATCGCACGTTCGTTGCGGACCGGCACCCATATCGTGACGACCGTGCAGCCCTCTTCTTCCAGACCGTCGCGGGCCGCATCCCACAGCATGACGCCAACGCCTTCGTCCCAATGGCCGGGCTTGACGTAGATCGACCAGATCTCACCGGTGGTCGAAGGCGTCTTGGCGTCGCGTGAGCGGTCGTAACCGACGAAGCCGACGATTTCTTCGCCATCGTCGGTCGTGCTCACCGCGACCTGCACTTGCGGCTCGCTGAACTCGATGGCTTCACGCCACTTGGCTTCGCGTGTGGTGGACGCCAGGGCGCGCAACTGGTCTTCCGGCAGGATGCCTTCGTAGGCGGCCTTGGCGGACAGGGCATGGACTTCGGCGATGGCTTTGGCATCGGCCATGACGGCGGGACGAACTTCGTAATCGGACATGGATCGGGGCAGTGACTGGTAGACCCGCTATTGTCGCCGCGCCGCTAAACTCCTCAGTCGCATCCGCATTACCAGGAGAGTCAGATGGCTAAAAGTCAGCAGCGCAGCAGCAAGGAAACCAAGAAACCGAAGAAGGACACCTCGCCTCCCAAGCCACCGGCGGTGGGCGGCGAACCCGTGCGCGCAACCGTCACCACCGCGGTGATTCCGCGCGGCAAGCTCAAGAACAAGTGACCGACGAGGCAGCACCGCCGGAGTCGCTGCCTGCGGAAGCGGCGGTGCCTGTCAAGAAGTCAGCGCAGCCGCACAACCCGCTGCACGGGTTGACGCTCGAGGTCATCGTGACCGCACTGGCCGACTACTACGGCTGGGAAAGCTTGGGGCAGCAGGTTCCAGTGCGTTGCTTCACCGTCGACCCGAGCGTCGGGTCGAGTCTCAAGTTTCTGCGCAAGACACCGTGGGCGCGCGACAAGGTCGAAAGCCTCTATCTCTTCATGTTGCGCGACCAGAAGCGCGAGCAAAAGCTCGTGCGGGAGCGCTCCCGGCCGCCCGGCTGAGGCTTCCTAGATGAAGGTGCGCATCGAGCCTGACGGGTTCGGCTTCGACGCCGATGGCGAGTCGACGCTGCTTCAGTCGGCCGATGCGGCCGGCATCGAGTTGCCGAGTTCATGCCGCAACGGCACCTGCCGGACCTGCATCTGCAAACTGCTGGCGGGCCGGGTGCGCTACCGGATCGAATGGCCTGGCGTCAGTGTCGAAGAAAAAGCCGAGGGCTGGATCTTGCCCTGCGTGGCGGAGCCGCTGAGCGACGTCAGCCTCGACGTGCCGTTTGCGATGCTGGCCGTTTCGCCTCGCTGAATCGCTGCCCTGTTCAGTTCTTCGGCTCGACTTCTTCCGGCACAACCAGCGAGGCGTTTGTCGACGCGATGCGGTCGCGCTGCGCCAGCGACGGGAACAGGCGGAACCACGTCAGCGCCACGAGCACCGTACCGACGCCGCCCGCCACCACCGAACCGACCGGCCCGAGCAGGGCAGCAGTCGCCCCCGACTCGAACTCGCCGAGCTGATTGCTGGCGCCGATGAAGATCGAATTGACCGCACTCACGCGGCCGCGCATGGCATCTGGCGTATCGAGTTGGACCAGCGTCTGGCGGATCACGACATTGACCATGTCGGCGCCGCCCGAAACGGCCAGCGCGATCAGCGACACGGCGAAGCTCTTCGAGATGCCGAACACGATCATGCAGATGCCGAAGAGCCCGACCACCAGCAGCAACGTGCGCCCGACGTGCCGCTCGATCGGCCGGCGCGTGAGCATGATCGACATCACCAGCGCACCCACCGCCGGCGCGCCGCGCAGTAGCCCGAGGCCCCACGGGCCGGTGTGCAGGATGTCGCGCGCGTAGATGGGCAGCAGTGCCACGGCACCGCCCAGCAGCACCGCGAACAGGTCGAGCGACACGGCACCGAGCACGGTCTTGCGCTTCCAGATGAAGTCGACGCCCGCCAGGACCGTGGCAACCGTGGTCGGTTCGCGCGGCGCCGGCGTGTAGGCATAGCGCAGCCGCACGACCAGCAAGCAGCCGACGACGAAGCAAAGCACGCTGGCGCCATAGACAGCGCCGACGCCGAGGATGAACAGCAGACCGCCAAGCGCAGGCCCGCCGATGATCGCGCCCTGCATGCCGGCCGAGCTGAAGGCCATCGCACGCGACAGCATCGTCGGTGGCACCAAAAGCGGCGTGAGCGCCTGCTGTGCCGGCATCTGGAACGCACGCACGGCGCCGAGCACCAGCGACAGGCCCAACAGCAACCCACGTGAATCGTGATGCGACTGATGCGCCGTCAACAGCGCCAGCGCCACCAGCCCCTGCACGGCGAAGCATGCCGCCACGATGCGCCCGCGGTGATGCCGGTCGACCACGTGGCCCGCGTAGAGCGCCAGTACCAGCGCCGGCACGAATTGATAGAGCCCGACCAGGCCCAAGTCCCAGGCGCTGGCGGTAAGGTCGTACATGTGCCAGCCGATGGCGACCAGCAGCATCTGCGACGCCGCCGTACCGAAAAGTCGCGCGACCCACATGCGCATGAACGGGCGCTGGCGCGTGAGATCGGAAAAACCGGGAGGAGAAGTCGCTGCCAAGCCTTGGGCAGGGGCGGAAGCAGAGGCGGAAGCGGGACCGGGCATGACCGCCGAGGATAGCCGAGGCGATTGAGGCTGGCGTGAGGCGGGCGAGCGGGCAGGCGGGTGGGCTTCTACACTCGTCGACACGCCGCGCCCAATGACCGACCTCCACCTGATTCACGAAGACGCGCACCTGCTGGTATTCGACAAGCCCGCCGGGCTCCTCTGCGTACCCGGCCGTGGCGAAGACAAGCAGGACTGCCTGAGCGCACGAGCACAGCAACGCTGGCCGGATGCGCTCGTCGTGCACCGGCTCGACATGTCAACGAGTGGACTGGTCGTGATGGCACGCGGCATCGATATGCAGCGGGCGCTTGGCGATGCATTCGCGAGGCGCGAAGTACACAAGCGCTACGAAGCGATCGTCGATGGTGTGTTGCCCATCTCAGAAGAGTGGGCCACCATCGACGCGCCACTGATGTCCGACTGGCCGCGTCGGCCATCGCAGAAGATCGATGCGGCAGGAAAGCCGAGCCTGACGCGCTGGCGGGCGCTCGGGCCGATGACGCTTCAGCGCGCGCAAGAGCGGATGGCGACCCATGTTTTGCTGGAGCCGCTGACGGGTCGCACTCACCAGCTGCGCGTGCATCTCGCGTCGATCGGGCACGCAATCGTCGGCGATGCGCTGTATGCGAGCGAAGCGGTCAGGCAACTCGCAACGCGGCTGATGCTGCACTCGACGGTGCTGGCGTTGGTGCATCCGGTGACGCGGCAAACAATACGTTTCGAGAGCGTCGCGCCATTCGATGCGCACACCGGCTCGGGGCGAACACCCTGAGCGACGCCGAGGAAGGCAAACGCCTCCAACCAAAAAGAACCGCTCTATTCGCCCTTGACGACCAGCACCGGCATCCGCGCGTCCTGCAACACGCGTTGCGTCACGCTGCCGAGCAGCAACTTCTCGATGCCCGCACGCCCATGCGAACCCATGACGATCAGGTCGGCACCGATGCCGTTGGCAGTGTCGACGATGCCTTCGTGCACCACGTGCCCGTCGATCACGCGCTGATCGCTGTGCAGCCCTTCAGCCGCCAGCGATGCCACACCGCGTGCCAGCGCCGCATTGGCACTGCTCGTGGCGGCAGCGAGATATTCGTTCTGGCCCAGCGCGTAGTCGGCGCCGATACCGATGAACGGATAGTTGTCGATCACGTGGATCAGCGTGATGCGACTGCCAAAAGCCAGCGCGAGCCCGCTCGCTTTGCTGACCGCGTGCATCGACGTTTCGGAGCCGTCGATGGGAACCAGGATGTGATTGAACATGCGGACCTCCTTTTGTCTTGCGACGACGTTCAGTCGCCCTGAAAACCGTGGGCGCGGCACGTGACCACGAGCGTATCCCGAAAGCCCGGCGCCGTCTCGTCGATCGGCTGGATCGGCGTCGACTCGTGGATCACGCGGGCATCGTCGAGCAACAAAAGACTCCACGGCTCGGTCATCGTAAAGCGTTCCCCGCGGCGACCGTTCGCCTCGAACACGCGCGTCTCGCCACCCTTGACATTGTGCCGTCCGACGAACGCCACCGCCACCAGATCGACGCCGTCACGGTGCGCGCCCTCGGGTGTCGGCCGGCCGATGCCGCCGGCCGTGTCGATGCGGAACTGGTGCGCCTCGAGGGACCAGCGTTGATCACCCCGGAGCCCGCTGGCCAGTCGCGCGAGACCGCGCATCAGGTGCGTCCACACAGGCTGCGCGATCGTGCCGGCGAGCATCGGCTTGAACCACCGCTGCATGCCGCCATGCAGCGCGTTGTATTCGACCGGCTGCCAGTGTGCGCGGTGCGGCACCTGATTCACTTCCGCGTCGTCGACCGTGAAGCAAGCGTGACGGCGCTGCCGGTAGCGGCCACCGTCTTTCAAATATTCATCAGGCGGCAGATCGCTCCAGTCTTCGTGGAGCGCTTCGAGCTGCGTTAGAGGAGCGCCGAGCCATTCAGCGACGCCGTCCGGGCTCAGCACCGCATAACCTTGAGCGCGAAGGAGCGCCAGCGTGTCAGCAGGCGCGGTGAAAGGCGGCGAGAACGGTGGAGAAGAAGTAAGCGCAGGCGCGGAGGGTGAAGCAGGTGGCGGTGAAGCCAACGCGTTCACGCGGCGACCTTGACGCCCTTCCAGAAGGCAACTCGGTCCTTGATTTCATCTGCCGCGGGCTTCGGGTCGGGGTAGTACCAAGCAGCGTCGGCATTCATTTCACCCTTGACCAGCAATGAGTAATAGCTCGCCATGCCCTTCCAGGGACAGGTTGTCTTGTGGTTGCTGAAGGTCACGTGTTCGCGGTTGAGCGAACTCAACGGAAAGTAGTGGTTGCCTTCGACAACCACGGTGTCGTCGCTTTCGGCGATGGTGGCGCCGTTCCAGGTTGCTTTCATTTCATATCTCCAGGAGAGCGTCTATTGTGCCGCCGGCGCGTGGAGCCAGTGGACGCTGAACAGGCGCGCCTCGTCGGTCCACACCGGGCCGGGTCGAAAGCCGGCGCGCACGGCCAGCGCACGGAAGCCTTCGACGGTGAACTTGTGCGAATTCTCGGTATGGATGCTCTCGCCTTCGAAGAAGTCGAAGCGCTCGCCGCCGATGTTCACGGTCTGCGCGCGCCGGCTCACAAGATGCATCTCGATGCGCTGCAGCAGCGGGTTGTAGAACGCGTAATGGCCGAACGCATCGAGGTCGAAGTCGGCACCCAGTTCGCGATTGGCCCGGAGCAGCAGATTCAAATTGAAGGCCGCAGTCACGCCCTGCGCGTCGTTGTACGCCGCGTGCAACCGAGAAGGCTCCTTCACCAGATCGACGCCAACCAGCATGCCGCCGCCGCGCAACAAACGCGCTGCGAGTTGCATGAACGACAGCGCTTCTTCGGGATGAAAGTTGCCAATGGTCGAGCCGGGGAAAAAGCCGACGCGCTGACCGACGCCGGCGCCTGTCGCCGGCAACACCAGCGGCATCGTGTAGTCGGCGACGATCGGTTGCACGACCAACTCCGGATAGTCGGCACGCAGCCGCTCGGCTGCCCCCTCCAGATGTTCGCCCGAGATATCGATCGGCAGGTAACGCCGCGGCGCGTCTTCGGCCTTGAATGCGTCGAACAGCAAGCGCACCTTGGTAAGCGAACCGGCGCCGAATTCCACGAGCTCGGCGCGAGGCCCGATCTGCGCTGCAATCTCGGGCGCACGCTCGGCAAGGATGCGCAGTTCGGTGCGCGTCGGGTAGTACTCGGGCAGTTCGCAAATGCCGTCGAACAAGGCCGAACCCGCAGCATCGTAGAAATACTTGGGCGGCACATTGCGCGGCGTGCGCGCGAGGCCCGCCATCAGGTCGCGGGCGAACTCAGACGGCTCGACCGTGGTGGTGGTCCGAGCACGGGCGCGCGGCATGTCGAGATTGACGACTGGATTTCTCATTTCAGATGTCGCGCGCCAAGCGCACGCCGGTAAATTGCCAGCGGGCTGCCGGCGGAAAAAAGTTGCGATAACTCGGGCGGGTATGGCCCTGCGGGGTCGCCACGCTGCCGCCACGCAATATCAATTGGCCGACCATGAACTTTCCGTTGTATTCGGCGGCGATGCCAGGCAACGGGCGAAAGCCGGGATACGGGTCGTAAGAAGAGCGCGTCCATTGCCAGACGTGGCCAGTGGCTTGCGCCATGCCAGGGGTGTCGATTGCAGCCTCCCATTCGAACTCGGTCGGCAATCGCGCACCGGCCCATTCCGCATAGGCGGACGCTTCATAAAAGCTCAATTGCGACACCGGTGCTTCCGGCTCCATCGGCCGCACACCGTTCAGTCCGAACACCTGCCAGCCAGCGGTGCTCGCACCATGTTGCGCGATGCGTGGATCGTCCGGCGATAGCCAATACGCAGGCGCCCGCAAGTCGTTCGCCTTGACCGCCGCCCAACCATCCGACAGCCAGAAGTCTGGCCGCTGGTAACCGCCGTCGGCAATGAATTGGGCGTAGTCGCCGCAAGTCACCAGACGGTCTGCGATCTCGAACGGGCGCAGAAGCACGGAGTGACGCGGCGTCTCGTTGTCGAATGCAAAATCATTGCCTTCGTCACTCGACTGGAATCCGACCTCGACCACGCCGCCTTCCTGCCGCAACCAACGCGCCGGCGCAGCAACCGAAGCAAGGCGCAGCGCCGGACCATTGGCCGGCCGATACGCAGGCAGCAAAGGGTTGCAGGACAGCGCGTGCAATATGTCGGTAACGAGCAACTCCTGATGCTGCTGCTCGTGATGCAGCCCGAGGACGACGATCGGTTCGATGGTTCGCAACAACGCGTCGTCGGCACCCTCGAGCAACGCCATCACGGATGCATCGACATGCTGACGATAGGCATGCACTTCGTCGATGGACGGACGGGTCAGCAAGCCGCGCTGTGGGCGTGGGTGACGCGGCCCCAGTGCCTCGTAGTACGAGTTGAAAAGGAAATGAAAGCGCGCATCGAACGGCTGGTAGCCGGTCGAATGCATTTGAAGCAGCACCGTCTCGAAGAACCATGTCGTGTGCGCGAGATGCCACTTGGTGGGGCTCGCATCGGGCATCGACTGGATGCACTGGTCTTCAGGAGACAGGGGCGCCGCCAGCCCGACGCTGTGCGCCCTCACCTCAGCGAAGCGCAGTCGCAGCGTATATGCCCCCTGCGCCATCGGCCGTAAAAAGCTCATGAGGTCTCCGTTGAATTAGCAGGAGTGGTTGTAGCCCAAGGTCGGTGACCCGCCGCGTAGGACAAGCCCGCACGGGGCCGGTCGCGCTGGTATCGCTCGACCCAGTAGTCACCGGGAGGCACCGTTAGAGCACTCTGGCACAAGCCGCCGGTGCGCGCACAACCACTGCGTATCATCCCGTGAATGAGTCCGCCCTCTTCTGCCGCCCGAGCATGTGCTCGGTGCTGGGTGGTAAGCGACGATTCATCAAAGCATGCCCATCACGCTCCTTCACCGGCTCGCCGCCGCCACTCTGCCCTGCAACATCGAAGGCGGCCGCAACGTCGATGCCGTACGCATTCTGGTGATGGCGGGGCATATCAAGGCGACCATTCCGGCGCCGGTCCGCACGCTCGATGGCTACGTGCAACCCATCGCCACTGTCACGGCGGTCACGCCGCTGGGCCAGACGATGTTGAGGAAGTTCGTGCCGCCGGGCGGGCGCAAACCCTGACGCTGCGTTGCAGCCACGTGACGTCCCTCAATCGACTTTCGACTCGGCTTCCTGCAGCAACCTCCACATCACCTTGCCGCTGCCGCTCTTGGGCAACGCATCGACGAACTGCACCTTGCGCGGGATCTTGTAGACCGCCATGTTCTCGCGGCACCAGTCGATGATCTGCTGCTCGGTCGTGTCTTTGTGCGTCGGGCGCAGCACCACCATCGCCTTGACCGATTCACCGCGGTAGTCGTCCTTCATCGAAATGACGCACGCCTCCTGGATGGCGGGGTTGCGGAACATCAGCAACTCGACCTCGGCTGGCCACACCTTGAAGCCGCTCGCGTTGATCATTCGCTTCAATCTGTCGGTCATGAAGAAGTAGCCGTCTTCGTCGACACGGCCCATGTCGCCAGTGCGAAAGAAGCGCTTGCCCTCGAACTCGATGAACGCCGCCGCCGTGGCATCCGGCCGCTTCCAGTAGCCCTGGAACACCTCGGGCCCGTGCGTGATGATTTCGCCCGACTCGCCCACGCCCAACTCCTTGAGCGTGTCGGGATCGATGACGCGCGAATCGGTGCTCATGTACGGGATGCCGAGGCATTGCTGCTTGGGATGCTCGAACGGATTGGCGTGTGACGGCGCGGCTGTCTCTGTCAGGCCATAGCCTTCCTGGTACTTCAGGCCGAACTGCTCCAGCAGCCGCTGCGCCACCGCCTGCGGCATCGCCGCGCCGCCGCCGCCGATGTAGGTCAGGCTGGTGAGGTCGTAGCTTGCGAAATTCGGGCTGGCCATCAGGTCGATCACCATCGTCGGGATGTTGGTCCAGCTCGAGACCTTCCAGCGCGAGATGAGCCGCCCCGCCACTTCACGATCCCAGCGCGGCATGATGACCAGCGTGCCGCCGAACAGGATCGACGTGTGCATCATGCTGACCGTGCCGGTGATGTGGAACATCGGCACCACGGCCAGTACGATCGCCTCGGCCGAACCCAGACCCCACAACTGGCCGGCGAAGGCGTTGTGATTCAGGCTCGAGTGGTTGTGGATGCACCCCTTGGGCAAGCCTGTGGTGCCGCTGGTGTAGGGCAGCAATGCCATGTCGTTGGCGCCGACTACATGCTCCGGCGGTGCATGGCCGGCGCTCAACGCGTCGGTCCACGTCATGGTGTTTCCGTTGGCGAGTTCGGGCAGCGGATGGCGGGTAAGCAGCCAGTCGCGCCAAGCCGGTGCAGGCGCCTCGTCGCCGCTGACTTCGGCATCGAAGGCGTCCGTGAAATGCGTGACGATCATGTGCGCCAGGCGGTCCTTCGCGTCCAGCGCGTTGCTGGCCTTGGCCAACTCCGGTGCCAGGTCGCCGGTGGTGATCGCGACCTTGGCATCGGGGTCGGTGATGTAGTGCTTGAGCTCCTCGGCACGGTTCATCGGATTGACCGGCACCACCACCGCATTGGCTCGGAGGATCGCGAAGTGCGAGATCACCAGCTGCGGGCAGTTCTGCATGTCCAGTACCACGCGGTCACCGCGCCTAACACCCAGCGCATGCAGCGTTCCAGCGAGCCGATCGACCTGCGCCGCGAACTCGCGGTACGTGATCACGCTGCCAAAAAACACCAGCGCCGCCTTGTCCGGGAACCGCGCGGCGGAAGTCGCAAGGTTGTGCCACAGCGAGGTCGCGGGCACGGTGATCAAATGAGGCAGGCGCTGCGGCCAGAATTTGTAGTGCGGGCGATCCATGTGTTTCTCAGTCGAAAAATTAAGTCGGTTCAGGTCAGGCCCGGGAAGCCGGCAGCCTACGCCCGCGGGTGGATTCGCCGCATCGGGGATGCCCCGATGGCGTCACCTTGGCGACCCGCATTCGGCACCGCGGCACGGCTCTTTCGGGGCCAGGCGGCCGGACTGCCGCACACGCGCTGGCACCGATGTTGCATACAACGACGAACCGTCGACTTATCCAGGAGCCCTGCCATGCCGTCCAATTTCTCGAAACGCCACTTCATGCTCGCGATCGCCGCAGCTTCCCTGTTTGCCGCCGGCGGCGTGCAGGCGCAAAACGTTCTCGACAACGTGATGAAGTCCAAGACGCTGAAGGTGGCGATTCCCACCGACTACCCGCCTTACGGCTTCGTCGGCACCGACATGGCGCCGCAGGGCCTCGACATCGACGCAGCGCGCCTCATCGCCGCCAAGATGGGTGTCAAGCTCGAGCTGGTGCCGGTGACCAGCGCCAACCGCATACCCTACCTGCAGACCAAGAAGGCGGATCTGGTGATCTCCACGCTGGGCAAGAACGCCGAGCGCGAAAAGGTGATGGACTTCTCGTCGGCCTACGCCCCGTTTTTCCAGGGCGTGTTCGCGTCGAAGAGCGTGAAGCTGACCGACTTCAAGGAAATGGCCGGCAAGACCGTGGCGGTGACACGCGGCGCCATGGAAGACCAGGAACTGAACAAGGTGGCACCGGCGAACGTCGACTACCGCCGCTTCGAAGACAACAACGCCACTGTCGCCGCCTTCGTCGCCGGACAGACGCAAACCATCGCTATGAGCGGCGCGGTCGCGGCCGAGATGATCCGCAAGAACCCCAAGATCAACGCCGAGTACAAGCTCTTGCTGAAAGACAGCCCGTGCTTTGTCGGCATCGCCAAGGGCGAAGATGCGCTCAAGCTGAAGGTCAACGAGATCATCGCCGCCGCCAAGAAGGACGGCACGCTCGACGCCATGTCGAAGAAGTGGCTCGGTAAGGGCATCGGCGACCTGCCGGTCTGATCACGCGCACCGTCCACCCGCATGGAATTCGACTTCGGCGCCATCCTCGTCGACTGGCGTTTGCTCGCCAAGGGGATCACGTGGACCATCGGCCTGACGGCCATCGCCACGCTCATCGGTATGGTCGTCGGCGTGGCCTGTGCATGGGCACGTTCCAGCGGACCGGCCTGGCTGCGCTGGGTGGTCGGCGCGTATGTGGAGCTGATCCGCAACACGCCGTTCATCGTGCAGCTGTTCTTCATCTTCTTCGGCTTGCCGGCGGCGGGCGTCAAGCTGTCGCCCGAAGTGGCATCGATCATCGCAATGGTCGCCAACCTCGGTGCTTATTCGACCGAGATCATTCGCGCCGGCATCGAGGCCACGCCCAAGGGCCAGATCGAAGCGGCGGTGAGCCTCGCGCTCAACAAGGCGCAGGTCTTCTTGCGCGTGGTACTGCCTCCGGCGCTTAAGAAGGTCTGGCCGTCGATGGTGAGCCAGATCATCATCGTCATGCTCGGCTCCGCGGTGTGCGGCCAGATTTCAGTCGAAGAGCTGAGCTATGCAGCCAACCTGATCCAGAGCCGCAACTTCCGCGCTTTCGAAGCATTCATCGTTGCCACGTTGATCTACCTCGCGCTATCGGTGGGCTTGCGACGCCTGCTCAACTGGGCCGGCCCGCGCTGGCTCTTCGGTCGCTGAGCGCAGAAAAAGCACCATGATCGAATTCACCCTCTGGGACATCCTGCGCAACCTCCTGCTGGCGCTGCGCTGGACCGTCGCGCTGTCGTTGATCGCCTTCGTCGGTGGTGGCCTGGTGGGCGCAATCCTGCTGCTGTTGCGCCTGCGTGCCGGCAAATGGCTCGACCGCGCGATCAGCGTTTATGTTCAGCTGTTTCAGGGCACGCCGCTGCTGATGCAGTTGTTCCTCGCTTACTTTGGCATCGCGCTGCTGGGCGTCGATGTGTCGGCCTGGACCGCTGCCACCGTGGCGCTCACGCTCTACACCAGCGCCTATCTCACGGAGATCTGGCGTGGTTGCGTGGCCTCGATTCCCAAGGGCCAATGGGAAGCATCCGGCAGCCTGGCGCTCAGCTTCGGCGAGCAGATGCGCCACGTCATCCTGCCGCAAGCCATCACCATCGCCACGGCGCCCACCGTGGGCTTTCTCGTTCAGGTGGTCAAAGGCACGGCGCTCGCTTCGGTGATCGGCTTCGTCGAACTCACCAAGGCCGGCAGCATGATTTCAAACGCCACCTTCCAGCCGTTCGTGGTGTTCGCCTGCGTCGCGCTGCTGTATTTCGCACTGTGTTTCCCGATCAGCTTGTATGCCAAGCACCTCGAAAGGAAGATCAATGTCCACCGTCGTTGAAGCCCCGGCCGCCGCTGCGCGCACCGCCCTCGGCGGGCCCATCGTCCAGATCACCGCCCTTCGAAAGTCTTATGGCTCCAACGAGGTGTTGAAGGGCATCGACCTCACAGTGAAGCGTGGTGAAGTCATCGCCGTCATCGGCAAGAGCGGCTCCGGCAAGAGCACGCTGCTGCGCTGCATCAACGGGCTCGAAGTGTTCCAGGAAGGCGCGCTCAGTGTCGATGGCAAGCCCTTGTTGCACGAGAGCGCGATGGCCATGCGCGAGCTGCGCCAGCACGTCGGCATGATCTTTCAGAGCTTCAACCTGTTCCCGCATCTGACGGTCGGCAAGAACGTCATGCTGGCGCCCACGCTGGTCAAGAAGCGGACGACTGCCGAGGCGACGGCGCAAGCCAAGAAGCTGCTGGCCCGCGTCGGGCTGGCTGAAAAGTTCGATGCCATGCCCGATCAGCTGTCGGGTGGCCAGCAACAGCGCGTGGCCATCGCGCGCGCGCTGGCGATGGAGCCGGCAGTGCTGCTGTGCGACGAGATTACGTCGGCACTCGACCCTGAACTGGTCGGCGAGGTGCTGCGCGTAGTGGAGTCGCTGGCCGACGAAGGCATGACCTTGCTGATGGTCACGCACGAGATGAGTTTTGCCCGCAAGGTGAGCGACCGGTTGATCTTCATGCACCAGGGCAAGGTGCACGAGATGGGCCCGCCGACCGAGCTGTTCAGCAACCCGCAGACGCCTGAACTGAAGCAGTTTCTGTCTTCGCTGCACGATTGAGCTTGGCGTTGAAAAAACCCGCCCGGTGCGTTTGCGCCGGGCGGGTTTTTTTGCTTTAGGCGGTGCGTGATCGTGTCTGCGCTGCGAAACTTTCGCATGCAGATCCTTCTAAAGTCGAAGGTGACAGCTGTTTACGGCCCGCTCGCGTTGCGCTTTCCCACAAGAATCGCGATTCCAGCTTTGTCCTGCGTGCCGCCAGAATTTCATGTTCCCCAAAAGGCCATAGTTCATGACGTCAACCCAAAACCGACCATCGACCCGCCCCGGTGTTGCTGACAAGCGACGCGTTTTTCAGCAGCTGCACACGTCGGGATGCTTCGCCCTTCCAAACCCCTGGGACGTCGGAAGCGCGCGCTATTTGCAAGGCCTGGGCTTCAAGGCGTTGGCAACGACCAGCTCAGGTTTTGCATGGTCGCGTGGTGAGCCTGATGGCGCGGCGTCGCGCGACGCTGTGCTGGCGCATTTGCACGAGATCGTCGAGGCTTGCGACTTGCCGGTGAATGCAGATTTCGAAAGCGGCTTCGCGCCCGATGCTGCCGGCGTGGCGGAGAGCGTTCGACTCGCGATAGAGACCGGCATCGCCGGCGTGTCGATCGAAGATTCCACCGGCAGCGCCGCCAGCCCGCTGCACGACATCGAAACCGCGGTGGCGCGGCTGCGTGCCGCACGCGGCGCCATCGACAAGGCAGGCGGCGACTGCCTGCTGGTCGGCCGGGCCGAATGTTTTCTGGTCGGCCGACCCGACCTCGACGAAACGATTTATCGCCTTCGAGCCTACGCCGCAGCCGGCGCCGATTGCCTCTATGCGCCGGGCATCAAGACCCGCGAGCAGATCGCGGCCGTGGTCGCTGGCGTGGCGCCCAAGCCGGTCAATCTGCTGATCGGCTCGACAAGCGATCTCACGATGGCCGAGGTGGCGGAGTTGGGTGTGCGACGCGTCAGCGTGGGTGGCGCGCTGGCGCGAGCGGCCTGGGGCGCTTTCTCGAACGCTGCCAAACTGATAGCCGAACAAGGCAGCTTCGACGGCTTCGCCCAGGCTGCTTCGGGCAACGAACTCGACAACTTTTTTCGCGCGGACCGCGCGGGCCGTGCATAGCCCCAATCAACGCAACCCTTCATGAACCTGATGCTTTCCCAACCGCCGTCCCCTCGGTTCTCCAATCAGATTTCCCGCCGCCGCCTCGTCGGTGCGACGCTGCTGGCTGCGGTGCTGCCGGCCGGTGCCCCTGCCTTCGCAGGCTTCAACTTCTTCACGAACGAATACACCGCCAGCCGCGTCGAACTGCAGGCGCAGATCGTCAAGCATTTTCCAGTGGCGCAGCGCTATGCGGAGCTGTTCACCGTCGGCCTGCGTGAGCCGCAGTTGAGCCTCGACGCACTCGGCAACAGGGCGACCGTCACTGCGGTGTTGTCGATCGCCAGCCCGCTGCTGCGGCCATCCCCGATGGAGGGAATCGTCTCCGTGAGCAGCGCGCTCAGGTACGACGCGGCCACGCGTTCGTTGCGCCTGGACCAGCCGAAAGCCGAACGCCTCGAACTCCAAGGCGTGGGCGGCAGAGATGCCGAGCGCGTGCAGCAGATCGGCGCCCTCGTTGCGCAGGAGTTGCTGCGTGACCAGGTGCTGCGCAGCTTCACCGCAGAGGAACTCACCGTCGGCCGCAAGACCTACGAGATCGGTGACATCACGGTGGTCGACGACGGGATCAAGGTGCAGTTGCGGTAGGCCCGCTCAGACCGCGTGCAGATGCTGATACAGGATGGTCGAGCCTATCCCGATCAACACCACGCCACCCAGGGCCTCGGCCCAGCGGCCCGCGATTTTGCCGAGCACACGGCCGACCATCACGCCGAGCGTCACCATGATGAAGGTCGCGAAGCCGATCGAGGCGGCAATGGGAAAAATGTTGACGTTCAGGAAAGCCAGCCCGACGCCGACCGCCATGGCATCGATGCTGGTCGCAAAGCCCGTGGTCGCCAACACCCAGAAGGAATGGCGCGTCGGCTTTTCATCCTCTTCTTCGGCAGGCGTCTTCAAGCCCGCGTAGATCATGCGGACGCCTAGAACGCCGAGCAATGTGAAAGCGATCCAGTGATCCCAGGCGTTGACATAGTCGGCGGCTGCATGGCCCAGCACCCAGCCGATCATCGGGGTGATCGCTTCGATGACGCCGAAGATGAGCCCGGTGCGCAGCGCCTCGGACCAGCGCGGGTTCTGTAGGGCCGTGCCTTTGCCGACGGCGGCGGCAAACGCGTCGGTCGACATGGCCAGCGCGAGCAACGCTATTGCGGCGAAATTCATGGTGGGAAATACTTTTTATTGGCTCGGTCGGGCAAGAACAGAGGCGTGTCATCACTGCCCGACTCACATCGTGCTGACACGCCAATGGTCTCGCCAACCTGCAAAGGCTGCCTGCGCCACAGCGTGCAGGGTGCACGCCGAGTATGTTGACGCAGGCGCTTCCGTGAAGCGGAAGCCGGCTACTCCCCAATGGGGAGGCTAGTGTAGGTGCTCGAGCACACCGCGGTGCTTCATGTCGCGCAAAATTCCCTAGGGCGAAGGCAATGGGATAACCGTCAGGTGTCGCTCCACTTGCGCAACAGGTTGTGGTACGTGCCAGTCAATGTACGGCGCGCCCGCTCGTCGGCGCCGCTCTGGTTGAGCCGCTGGATCGCGGTGTCCATGTCGAACAGCAACGCGCGATCACCGGCATCGCGCACCAGGCTTTGCACCCAGAAAAAGCAGGCGACCCGCACGCCCCGTGTGATCGGCGTGACCTGATGCACGCTGGTCGCCGGATAGACGACGAGATCGCCAGCGGCCAGCTTGACGCTCTGCATGCCGTGCGTGTCCTCCATCTGCAGTTCCCCGCCGTCGTAACTTTCCGGGTCGGAAAGGAACAACGTCGCAGAAAGATCGGTGCGCAGCTTGCGGCCGGTATGCGGATGAATGCGCACGCCACCGTCGACGTGCAGGCCGAAGGTCATGCCCTCGCTGTAGCGGTTGAACATCGGCGGGTACAGCAGGTTGGGCAACGCCGCGCTGATGAAGGTCGGGTTGCGCTCGAGCGCAGCGGCCACGATGTCCTGGCACGCATGCGCCACTTCGGCACGCTCGTCGATCTGCTGGTTGAACTTGACCGGCGCACCCTGGTGGCCGGCCGTGGCGCGACCGTCGACCCAGGCATCGCCCGCTGCGTCGAGCCGAGTGCGCACCTCGGCCAGCGCATCGGCATCGAGAACTTTCGGAATGCAGACCAGCATGAAGGCAGTTTGGCGCTGTCAAAAACGGTAGTTGAGCGACACCGTGGCCGCTCGACCCGAACCCGGCACGGAGCGCCCTCCATCGGACGGAATCAGGGCATCGTAGTAGTACTTGTTCGACAGGTTGAACAGATTCAGGCGAATGTCGTACTTGGGCTGATGGTAAGCCAGCAGCGCGTCGAAGCGCACGTAGCCCGGCACCCGCACGAGGTTCGTGTTGTTCGCGAACCGGTGCGCGTTGTAGGTGGCGCCGCCGCCCACTTCCCACGCAGGCGTGATGGCGTACGTCGCCCAGAAACTGGCCGAGTCTTTCGGCGTGTTGGCAGGCGTCTTGCCGAGCGTGCCGGGTGCGATGCCCTCGATGATGGTGGCATCCAGGTGCGTGTAGGCGCCGAACAGCTGAAGCTGATCGGTAATGCGACCAGCGACGCCCGCGCGAGCACCGTTGACGCGCACTGTGCCGGTGGCCGTGTATGTGCCGTCGTTGTTTTGTGCGCGCGCATTGGTCTGCGTGATCTGGAACGCGGCGGCGCTGAAAGACAGATTGCCGTTCATCGTGTCCCACTTGCCGCCAACCTCGTACGATTTGTTTTTTTGCGGTGGCAAAGGCTGTGTGCCTCCGGTGGTCGCGACCAGTTGCTCGAGCGATGGATTGAACGACGTGCTGTAAGACGCGTAGTACGACTGCTCCGGCGTCGGCTGCCAGATGGCGCCCGCACGCACGCTGTTGAAATTGACCGTCTGCTGCTCGTAGCCAAGTGTCGTGGCGCTGGTGACGGTGTTCGCGATATCGGCCTTGTAGCGGTCGTGGCGCACACCCGCGACCAGCTTCCACTGCGGGCTCAGCTCGATCGTGTCGTTGACATAGGCAGCCACCGTCGTGGCAGTGGCGGTCGCCAGATTGCCCGGACGGCTCGGCGCGTTGAGTGGCGAATCGGTTTCGATGGGGAAAGCCAGCGGCGTGCAGGACACATAGCCGCTGGTGGTGCCCGCCGGGTTCAGTGCGACGCCGCCACAGCTGCCGTTGCGGTAGTACGCCTGGTTGCGGTAGGTGTCCCGACCCAGTTCGAAACCGGTCAGCAGCGTGTGCTTGATCGATCCCGT
Organism: Variovorax sp. GrIS 2.14; assembly: GCF_046115955.1. NCBI lineage: Bacteria > Pseudomonadati > Pseudomonadota > Betaproteobacteria > Burkholderiales > Comamonadaceae > Variovorax > Variovorax sp. GrIS 2.14. Next base: position 86,665 of record NZ_JBJXIA010000007.1, on the reverse strand, counting down.
GTCGAACTTGGTGCTCAGTTCCGTCAAATTGAAGAGCGACTTGTCGTTGATGACGCGGTCGTGGCTTTGCTGGCGCACCCACAGCTGCTCGAGCGGCAGCGTGCTGGACACCGCAGCCGGCGCGGCGGTGGTGCCGGTCGACGACGCGATGAACGAGCCGTTGGCGGCGCGCCGGCCGATGTTCTGCGGCGATGTTTCACGCGCATCCGTCGTCACGTCGTTCAACTGCGTCTGGTTGCGGATCGTCGTTGTCGGCGTGATCTTGTGCGTGACCAGCGCGCCGAACGCCCGGATGTCGGAAATCGTGCGGTCGTCGCTGTCGCCATACGCGGTGTTGCGATCGACCTTGGCCGGCCGGCCGTTGAGGCCGAGCACGCCGTAGTCCGCCATGTCGCGGTTGTGCTGCACCAGTGCCGACAAAGTGACTTGCGTCGGCGTCCCGATGCCCAACTTGAGCATCGGCGCGATGCCGACGTCTTGCAGGCGGGTCTGGTCGCGCGTGGTGGCATTGCCGTCCTGGCCCATCGCGGAGAGGTGAAAGGCCGATGTGTCGGACATCGGCTGGTTGAGGTCGACGGTGGTGCGCACCAGCCCGGTGGTGCTGGCCGACACCGACGCTTCGGCGGATGGCGTCAGCGTCGGCCGTTTGCTCACCTGGTTGATGACGCCGCCGGTGCTGCCACGCCCGAACAGCATCGACGACGGGCCCATCAGCACTTCCACCGAATCGAGCGCGAAGATGTCGCGGTAGTACTGCGCCCGATCGCGTGCCCCGTCGAGGTAGATGTCGGTGCGTGCGGAGAAGCCGTTCAGGTTGATGTTGGTGCCGATCTGGCCACCCTCGGCGCCGCCGATCGTTAACCCCGGCACGTTGCGCAACGCACTCGCCAGGGATGTCGCGCCCTGCGACTGCATCAGCGCCTGGTTGATGACGGTGATCGACTGCGGAATGTCGCGCAGTTCGGCCGGCAGCCGGCTGATCGACGCCGCGTTCGGGCCAAAGCTGGACTTGTCGGCCATGCCTTCGACCTGGATCTCGCGCAGCGTCGGGGGCACCGACGTCGATGCGGCGGGCGCGGCACCTGGCGATGGCGTGGCCGCTGTCAGGGATGCAGGACTCACGGCTGGTTGCGCTGCTTGCTGCGCCCAGGCGCCGGAGACAGAAACAAGGCTAAGGAGCGCCAGCGTGATGGGCTTTCTGCGGCTTGGCAGGGTGTCGAGTCGGGTCATGGTGTCTTGTCTTCGATCAGGCGGCTGCGCGGTTGCGAAGATGCACCGGCCAGCGTCCTAATTTTGACTGCGAATCGTTCTTATTTGTTATTACCGACTGCTTTGTGAACGCGACGAGACAAGGCAACAAGAAAACATTAACTAGTCAGGCTGGAGACAGATTCATATTTGCTAAACCTGGAACTTTTTGAAGCGACGAAAGGCTCCGTGCAAATCTGTCGCCCAACACCATCGAAAACGACAAAAACGTATAAGTTGACATCCGGAAACGTAGTAGCACGCAACCCGATCGCGCTCTTACTATTCGCGTCGAGTGAGGTGCCTGACACCGAGCCGCAGAGACAAACGGCGCCGACCTGAAGCAGTCGGCGACCGTCAATGGAGACAGTCGATGAAACCAGACCTCGAGGTCGTTCAGATAGGACGCGCCCACTCCTTCAAGGCATGGGAGCACGGCTATCCATTCAGGACCGTGCGCTGGCACTTCCACCCGGAGTGCGAACTCCATCACGTGGTGGAGACCACTGGCCGCTGCTTCGTCGGCGACTACATCGGCGATTTCGCGCCGGGCCATCTGGTGCTGACCGGTCCCAACCTTCCTCACAACTGGGTCAGCGATCTCGCCGCCGGCACGTCGGTACCGCTGCGCGGCCGCGTCCTGCAGTTCAACGAGCAGTTCATCCGGGATGCGTCCGAAATCCTGCCTGAGCTTTGCTCATTTCTTCCGGTGTTGGAAATGAGCCGGCGCGGCGTGCTTTTCACGCCAGCCACGGCGGCCATGGTCGGCCCGAAGATTCAGGAGTTGATCGGTGCGACCGACATCCGGCGCATCGAACTCTTCGCCTCGATCCTTGGCGCGCTGAGCCGGGACACGGGCAGCCGCCCGATGACCAGCAGCGACTACCACCCGGACCCGCATGGCTTCATGGCGAACGGGATCAACGCGGCGCTCGACTACATCCGCGCTCACCTGACCGAATCTTTTGGGGAACCCGAACTGGCCGTGATCTCGCGACTCAGCACCAGCGCCTTCTCGCGCAGCTTTCGCCGGCACACCGGCATGGCACTCGGTCAATACGTCAATCGGCTTCGCATCAACCTCTCGACGCAGCTTCTGATGAGCGATGACGACATGACGATCACCGACATCTGCTTCGCCTCGGGCTTCAAGAACATTTCCAATTTCAACCGGCAGTTTCTTCGGCAAAAGGGCATTCCGCCATCGCGCTTTCGAGCCTTGCTGGCCGAGAACGCCGGCATTGCCGAAGCGGCTTGAGAAAGGAGTTTCACATCGAGGCACCCAGGTGCTTGCGAAACAGTCAGCGAGAGAGATTTGCAACCCATGCCGGCAACCCCTTGCGCCGGCCATTCAAAGAAAAGAGACAACCCCATGAAGAAACTTTCCAGCCCTTCTTTCAGCGCAACCGCGCTCGCAATGGCAATCGGTCTCACGACCGGAACGGCAGCGTTTGCCGCACCGTCCGGGACCGTCGCTTTCCTGATGCCCGACCAGGCTTCGACGCGCTACGAACAGCACGACTTTCCCGGCTTCAAGGCCGAGATGAGCAAGCTCTGCGCGGACTGCAAGGTGCTCTATCAGAACGCCAACGGCGATGTCGCGCAGCAGCAGCAGCAATTCAACTCGGTGATCTCGCAAGGCGCCAAGGTCATCGTCCTGGACCCGGTGGATTCGACTTCCGCGGCGTCGCTGGTCAAGCTCGCCCAGAGCAAGGGCGTGAAGGTCATCGCATATGACCGTCCGGTGCCCACGACGCCAGCCGACTACTACGTGTCTTTCGACAACGAAGGCATCGGCAAGGCTATCGCCGAGTCGCTGGTGCAGCACCTCAAAGACAACAAGGTGCCGATGGACAAGGGCGGCCTGCTGGAAGTAAACGGTTCCCCCACCGATGCGGCTGCGGGCCTCATCAAGAAAGGCATCCACGCCGGCCTGGAGAACAGCGGATACAAGACACTGGCCGAGTTCGACACGCCTGAATGGGCGCCGCCCAAGGCACAGCAGTGGGTGAGCGGGCAGATCACCCGGTTCAGCACGCAGATCATCGGCGTGGTCGCCGCCAACGACGGCACGGGCGGGGGCGCCATCGCCGCCTTCAAGGCAGCCGGCGTGAACCCGGTGCCGACCGTTACGGGCAACGACGCCACGATCGCCGCCTTGCAATTGATCATCGCGGGCGACCAGTTCAACACGATTTCCAAGCCAAGCGAGATCGTGGCGGCCGCAGCGGCCCGAGTCGCCGTCGGCTTCCTGGCCGGCGAGACGCCCAAGTCGGAAATGAAACTCTACGACACGCCTTCGCAACTCTTCGTACCCGCAGTCGTCACGGCGAAGAACCTGAAAGCGGAAATCATCGACAAGAAGATCGCCACGGCCAATGAACTTTGCACCGGGCGCTACGCCGACGGCTGCAAGAAGCTCGGCATTTCCAACTGACAGACAGCAGGCTCCACCAGAAGGCTTCGAGTCGATGACCGATCCAACCCCCCCACGGCGTTCTGCAGGCGAACTGGTCCTGAGCCTGCGCAACGTCTCCAAGCGCTTCGGCGCAGTGTCAGCCCTGACGGACATCGACCTCGACGTTCACGCCGGTGAAGTGGTCGCGCTGGTCGGCGACAACGGCGCCGGCAAATCGACCCTGGTGAAGGTGCTGGCCGGTGTCCACCAGCCCAGCGCCGGGACCATTCACTTCGGCGGCAAACAGGTCACGCTCGACAACCCCGGCGCGGCGCTCGATCTGGGCATCGCCACCGTGTTCCAGGACCTGGCCCTGTGCGAGAACCTCGACGTCGTCGCCAACATCTACCTCGGGCGCGAGCTCAATGCCCTGTGCCTCGACGAGGTCGCGATGGAGGTCAAGGCCTGGACACTGCTCAACGAGTTGTCGGCCCGCATTCCGAATGTGCGCGATGTCGTCGCATCGCTGTCGGGCGGCCAGCGCCAGACCGTGGCCATCGCACGCTCCCTGTTGCTGGACCCCAAGTTGATCATGCTGGACGAACCCACCGCGGCGCTGGGCGTCGCACAGACCGCCGAAGTGCTGAACCTGATCGAGCGGGTGCGCGATCGCGGACACGCGGTGATCATGATCAGCCACAACATGGAAGACGTCCGGGCGGTCGCGGACCGGATCGTCGTCTTGCGGCTCGGCCGCAACAACGGCATGTTCTATCCCGATTCCTCCAACCAGGAATTGGTGGCCGCCATCACCGGCGCGACCGAAAACGCGGTGTCCCGCCGGGCCGGCCGGCGCCAGGAAGCGCAGCACGTCGACAAGCGGGAGAACGCATGACCACCGAAGCGAAAAACGTGTTGCAACCGCAGCCGCTGCTGGACCGCAGCGACGTCCGCGTCAAGCATGCTGAAGGCCTCGGCGGCACCGTCTCCGCCTTCGTCGAGCGCGTCCGCTCCGGCGACCTGGGCTCGCTGCCGGTGATCGTCGGCCTCGTCATTATCTGGACCGTCTTCACCAGCTTGAACCCGGTGTTTCTTTCGGCCGACAACCTGGTCAACCTGCTGTTCGATTGTTCGACCACGGGCGTCATCGCGCTGGGCATCGTCTGCGTATTGATGGTCGGGCAGATCGACCTTTCCGTCGGCTCGATGAGCGGCTTCGCTTCGGCTCTGCTCGGCATGCTCTGGGTCAATCAGGGCTGGCCGCTGCTGGTGGCGATCGTCGTCGCACTGCTGGTCGGTGGCTTGATCGGCGCGGTCTATGCCCTGCTTTTCAACCGGCTCGGCATGCCCAGTTTCGTCGCCACTTTGGCCGGCCTGCTGGCGATCCTCGGCCTGCAGTTGTACGTGCTGGGCAACAGCGGCTCCATCAACCTGCCCTACGGTTCGACGATGGTCGACTTCGGGCAAATGCTGGTCATGCCGGCCATCGTGTCCCACCTGTTGGCACTGGCGCCCGGTGCCGTGATCCTGCTGACGGGCCTGCGCACGCGCACGCGCCGGCAGGCGGTCAACCTGTCGGCACCGTCGGTGGCGAGCCTGCTGGTTCGCGTCGTCGCCATCACGGTGTTGCTGGAGGTGGTGGTTGCCTACCTGAACCACGGACGCGGTGTGCCGCTGATGTTCGGCCTGTTTCTCGCGCTCGCGGTGGCCATGGACTACGCGCTGAAACGCACGCGCTGGGGCCGCTCGATGAACGCGGTGGGCGGCAACCGAGAGGCTGCGCGCCGCGCAGGCATCAACGTCAACATGATCTTCACCAGCGCCTTTGTCCTGTGCGCGAGCCTGGCCTCGCTGGGCGGCGTGCTGACCGCGGCCCGCTTGGCCTCGGCCAGCCAGCAGGCCGGCACGGGCGACGTCAACCTGAACGCGATCGCCGCGGCCGTCATCGGCGGAACGAGTCTCTTCGGAGGTCGCGGCAGTGCCTATTCGGCGGTGCTCGGCATCATCGTGATCCAGTCGATCGCCAGCGGCCTGACGCTGCTCAACCTTTCTTCATCGCTGCGATTCATGATCACCGGCGCCGTGTTGGCGATCGCAGTGATCGTCGACTCGATCGCCCGCCAGTCTCGCGTGTCGCATGGACGATCGTGATCAGCCGAGCCAACCGAAAACTCACACCATGAACGAATCTTTCAAGGGTCGCGTTGCGGCCATCACCGGCGCGGCATCGGGCATCGGCCTGGAATGCGCGCGTGCGCTGGTCGACGCCGGTGCCAGGGTCGTGCTCATCGACCGCGACGGCGACAAGCTGGCGCAGGTCTGCAAGGCGCTGGGACCTGAAGCCCTGGCGCTGACAGTCGATCTGCTCAAGCCGGAAGACAACTCGTCGATGCTGCCCAGGATCCTCGCGCTGGCGGGCGGCCTGCACATCTTCCATGCCAACGCCGGCGCCTATGTCGGCGGCGATGTCGTCGAAGGACATCCCGACGAATGGGATCGCGTGCTCAACCTGAACGTGAACGCAGCGTTCCGCTCAGTGCACGCCGTGCTGCCGCATCTGGTCGCGCAAAAGTCGGGCGACATCATCTTCACCAGTTCGATCGCCGGCATCGTCCCGGTTGCCTGGGAGCCGATCTACACCGCGTCCAAGTTCGCGGTGCAGGCATTCGTGCACACCACGCGGCGGCAGCTTTCCAAGCATGGCGTGCGGGTCGGCGCGGTCGCACCCGGTCCGGTGGTGACCGCGCTGCTCGACGACTGGCCCAAGGCCAAGATGGACGAGGCATTGGCCTCCGGCAGCCTGATGCAGCCGAAAGAGGTCGCCGACTGCGTGATGTTCATGCTGACGCGACCGCGCAACGTGACGATCCGCGACATCGTCGTGCTGCCCAACAGCGTCGATCTCTGATGAAGCTGCCGACACGCACAGCACCGGACGGATACGTCATCGGCGTAGACGTGGGCACCGGCAGCGCCCGGGCCGGCGTCTTCGATCTCGCAGGGCGCATGCTGGCATCCGCCAAGCAAGACATCGCTTTGTTTCAGGCACCGGGCTCGATCGTCGAACAGTCGAGCAACGAGATCTGGGCCGCCGTGTGCACGTCGGTCCGGAGCGCTGTGGCGCAGTCGGGCTTGTCGTCCGACCGGGTGGTCGGCATCGGCTTCGACGCCACATGCTCGCTGGTCGTGCTCGGCCAAGGCGGCAAGCCGTTGCCGGTCGGTCCGAGCGACGACCCGGAGCGCAACATCATCGTCTGGATGGACCATCGCGCCGTGACGCAGGCCGATCGGATCAATGCCACCGGCCACGATGTGCTCAAGTACGTCGGCGGCCGCATCTCTCCAGAGATGGAGACGCCGAAGCTGCTCTGGCTGCGCGAGAACAAACCCGCCGTCTTCGCCGACGCGTGGCAGTTCATGGACCTGACCGATTTCCTGACTTGGCGCGCGAGCGGCGACCTGTCACGGTCGACCTGCACGGTCACCTGCAAATGGACCTACCTGGCCCATGAAGACCGCTGGGACGCGAGTTACTTCCGCGCCATCGGCCTGGACGTGCTGACCGACGAGGCCTTCGAACGGATCGGCAACAAAGTCGTCGCACCAGGCACGGCGCTCGGCAGCGGATTGACGCCGGCCGCGGCCAGGGAGCTCGGCTTGCCAACAGGAACGCCGGTTGGCGCTGGCGTCATCGACGCGCATGCCGGAGGCATCGGCACCGTGGGGGTCGACGGCGATCCTTTCTCTGCGCTGGCCTACGTCTTCGGCACCTCCTCATGCACCATGACCAGCACCCGTGCGCCGGTGTTCGTGCCGGGCGTCTGGGGGCCCTATTACTCGGCGATGGTGCCCCACACCTGGCTGAACGAAGGCGGCCAATCGGTGGCCGGTGCTGCGATCGAACAGTTGTTGTCGATGCATCCGCTGGCGCCCGAAGCGCGACAGCAGGCGCAAGCCGCAGGCCAGTCCCTGGTGACGATGCTGGCCGATATCGCCGCGCAAAAGACCCGCAGTCTGTCCGACGCGGTGCGGCTGGCGGATGGCCTTCATGTCGTACCGGAATTTCTCGGCAACCGGGCGCCGATGGCCGATCCGCATGCAAGGGCAGTGATCGTGGGTCTGGGCATGGCCAACGACATGGACAGCCTCATCGCGCTGTACATCGCGGGCATTTGCGGTATCGCCTACGGGCTGCGCCAGATCATCGAGGCGCAGACCGCCGCCGGCGCTCCGATCGAGCGAATCATGATCAGCGGCGGTGCGGGGCGGCTTGATCTGGTGCGACAACTCATCGCGGACGCGACCGGCAAGGTCGTGGTCGCGACCGATGCGGAAGAGCCGGTGCTGCTCGGCGCGGCGATGCTGGGCAGCGTCGCGGCCCGTGCCTTCGACGATGTCGGCGCCGCCATGTCCGGCATGTCGCAAACAGGAAGAACCTTCCTCCCCGACAGCGGCGCCAACGCCGCACTGCACCTGACGCGCTTTCGCGCCTTCGAGCAATTGCAAGCTCTGGCACGAGAGCTTCGGCAAGCAACCGCTGCATAACGCAGCGCACGCTCACGCTAAAGACATGAATCTCCTCAAAACATGGATCGCGTGCATCGCGCTGGCCAGCAACTCGATGGCATTTTCCCAAGCCGCGCTGCCAAGGGTCGATGCCGAAGTGCGTGATGTCGACTCGGCGGCCCGGACGATCACGCTCGCGCACGGCAACATCGGGAACGTCGACATGCCAGCCATGACGATGACGTTTCGCGTCAAGGATGCGACCCTGCTTGACCACGTGAAGACCGGAGACAAGGTGCGCTTCAGCGCCGACAAGGTCGACGGCCTGACCACCGTCGTCGCGATCGAGCCGCCGAACTGACACGGCGAGTTACCGGGTGGCGCTGAGCGACCTCCATAATCGGCCGCCATGCCTTTCCAGTCGTCGTCCCCGCCCCGTGTTCCCGCCACCGTCGCGCCCACCGCGGCTTCGTCTGCATCACCACCGTCCGCACCGTCCGACGGCGCCATCACCGACGTCGCAGGCATCGAGGTCGGTCACTTCTCCGACATGCGTCGGCCCACCGGCTGCACCGTGATCATCTCGCGCGACGGCGCTGTCGGCGGTGTCGACGTGCGAGGTGCCGCCCCCGGCACGCGCGAAACCGACCTGCTCGCTCCCGGCAATTTTGTGCAGCAGGTGCACGCGGTGATGTTGGCAGGCGGCAGTGCATGGGGGTTGGCCGCAGCGGATGGCGCCATGCGCTATCTCGAAGAACAAGGCGTCGGCCTCGACGTGCGCTTCGGCACCCTGCCGATCGTGCCGGCGGCCGTGCTGTTCGATCTGCCGATGGGCGATGCGCGCATTCGGCCCGATGCAGAGTCGGGCTACGCGGCCTGCGTCGCTGCGTCCAGCGCCGCACCCGCGGAAGGCAATGTCGGCGCTGGCAGCGGTGCACTGGTCGGCAAACTTTTCGGCGTCGACCGCGCCATGAAGGGCGGCATCGGCACGGCCTCGGTCACGGTCAATGGCGTGACGGTTGGGGCGCTGATCGCGGTGAACTCTTTGGGCGACGTGCTCGATCCGGACACGGCGCAAGTCGTTGCCGGCGCCCGCACCGCGGACGGCAAGGCCTTGCTCGACACGCGCCGAGCTTTGCTACGCGGCGAGGTGCCCAAGCCCTTGCTGGCCGGCACCAACACCACCATCGGCGTGATCGCCACAGATGCGGTGCTGACCAAGGTGCAGGCGAATCGCCTGGCTAACGTGGCGCATGACGGCCTGGCGCGCGCCATCAATCCTGTCCATACGATGAGCGACGGCGACACGCTGTTCGTGCTGGCGACCGGCCGCGTCGCGCTGGCCGACGACGCACCCGGCATGACGGTGCTCGGCACCATGGCCGCCGAGGTCGTGGCGCGCGCGACCTTGCGCGCGGTGCGGGCAGCGCGATCGGTCAAAACGGACAAACTCGACATTCCTTGCGCAAGCGACCTGATGCGATCTGGGCACTCGCCAGTGACACGCAACTGAACCCTGGACTGCCTTCATGCCAAAGACTCTCAAGCTGATCCTGCTTTCCATCCGCGACCTGATCGTGTCGGCCGGCCCGGTCGTCTTCATCGTGATCGGCGCGCTGATCGCGGCGTATTGGTACCTCGATCCACAGCCGCCGAAGCACGTGACGCTGGCGACCGGCCCGGCCGGCAGCGCCTATGCAGAGTTCGGCAAACGCTATGCCACCGCACTCAAAGCCAACGGCATCACCGTCGACCTGAAGGCCACGAACGGCGCAGCGGACAACCTGCAGTTGCTGCGCAATGGCGAGGCCGACGTGGGCTTCGTGCGAGGCGGCAACGCCGATGCGGGCGCTGACGAAGACGCCGGCCTGACCTCGCTCGGCAGTCTGTTCTATGAGCCGCTCTGGCTCTTCTATCGAACCGATTCCGCGCAGAAGATCGATCGCAAGACCAGCACGCTCACCTCGCTCGCCCAACTGCGCGGCCTGCGCGTGAACGTCGACAAGGCGGGCAGCGGCGTGCCCGACATCATGGATAAGCTACTCAAGGCCAACCACATCGACGAGACGACGATGCAGTTGTCCAACCTCGAGCCGGCACCCGCCACCGAGGCGTTGCAGGCGGGCATGCTCGACGCCATCGTGCTGGCGTCGGCGCCGCAATCGCCTCTGGTGCAGCGCTTGTTGCGCTCACCCGGCATTCAGCTGATGGACTTTGGCCAGAGCGATGCGTATGCCCGGCGCTTTCCGTTTCTGTCGGCCGTCGCCTTGCCGCGCGGCGTGGTCGACCTCGCTTCCGACCTGCCGCCGCACGATGTGTCTCTGGTCGCTGCGACCACTTCGTTGATCTCGCGGGAGCACACGCATCCGGCCTTGCGTCAGCTGTTCGCTGAAAGCGCGCAATCGATTCATGGCGGCGCCGGCTGGTTCAACCGGGCGCGCGATTTTCCGAACACCAAGACCAGCGAACTTCCCGTGAGCCCTGAAGGCGACCGCGCCATCAACGGCACACCACCTTTCTGGCAACGCTACTTGCCTTTCTGGGCCAGCAACCTGGTCGAGCGCATGTGGCTGGTGCTCGGCGGCCTTGTCGTATTGATGCTGCCGTTGAGCAAGATCGTGCCGCCGCTCTATCAGTTCCGCGTACGAAGCCGGGTGTTCCGCTGGTACGCGCGGCTGCGCGAGATCGAGACCAAGGTCGATGCGCGCAAGGGCGACCGCGACCGGCTGCTCGACGAGCTCGACGAACTCGATCGGGTGACGCATCGCATCACCGTGCCGCTGTCTTACACGGACGAGCTCTATGCGCTGCGCAATAACATCTACGCGGTGAGAAAACGGCTGCTGGCGACCTGGCCGCGCAGTTCGCCGAAGGCATCGACAGCGACGGTGCCGAGCCCTTAGCGCATCAACGTTCCAGCCGCAGCAGCTTGCCGTTGTCGGTGAGGAGCCAGAGCCAGCCATCGGGGCCTTGCCGCACATCGCGAATGCGCTCGCCGCGATCGGCCAGCAAACGCTCGCGCGAGACGAACGTGTTGCCGTTCAGCGTGATGCGCCAGAGCGACGTCCCGGCCAGTGAACCGACAAACAGATTGCCTGTCCAGCCGACGAGTTTGTCCCCGGTGTAGAAGGCGATGTTGCTGGGCGCGGTCGAAGATTTGGCCGTGCCGGGTACCCACGCCGAGCCGTCGATCTTTTCCCAGTAAGTCACTGGCTGCTCCATGCCGGCCTTGGCCGTGCCTTCGCCGACCTGCGTCAGGGTGCCGTACTCCTGGCCGTAGCTGATGATCGGCCAGCCGTAATTGCGGCCCGGCAGGTCGAGATTGACCTCGTCGCCGCCCTGCGGTCCGTGCTCCGCTGTCCACAGATCGCCCGTTGCCGGGTTGATGGCCGCGCCCTGCGGGTTACGGTGTCCGTAGCTCCAGATGCCGGGCTGCGCCGGCGTCGGCGCAAAGCTCGGATTGCCAGGCGCCGCCGCGCCATCGGTGGTGAGGCGGACGACCTTGCCGTTGCCGCGCGTCAGGTCTTGCGCAAAGCCGCGTTGCGAGCCGATCTCGCGCTCGCCCATCGTGACGAACAGATAGCCGTTGCGATCGAACACCACGCGCGATCCGTAGTGGTTGTTGCTGCCGGTTACCTTCGGGTCTTGCCGATAGATGACGGTGACATTCGACAGCGCCCGATTGACCACGTCGAGTTCGGCACGGGCCAGCGCCGTTCCGTTGGCCGTACCAATCTTTTCGGCGAAGCTGAAGTAGATGCGACGGTTGCTTGCAAAGGCTGGGTCGAGCGCGACATCCAGCAAGCCGCCCTGCCCGTCGGTGTCGACCGCCGGCACGCCGCTCACGCTGTCGGCGCCGTTGTTGACTGCAGTGCCATCGGCGTTGCGAATGCGCAGCTGGCCGGTGCGCTGCGCGATGAGCATCTTGCCGTCGGGCAAAAAGGCCAAGCTCCAGGGCGCCGTCAAACCAGTAGCGACTTCGACCACCTTCAACGGGCCGGGCTGCGGTGCGGGAGCCGGAGAAGGTGCAGGCGCTGCCACCGGTGCAGGGGCAGACGCAGCCGGTGGCGCAGGAGCAGGTGTCGTGCCTGCTCCGGCAACGGCGAATCCAGCATTGCTCCCACCGCCGCCGCCGCACGCGGCCACGCAAACCGACAGGGCGCTAACCAGTGTTCCCCACGAATGCGAAACGGTGATTGCCATGTGTTCATGGTGACATTTCCCATACGCAGCGGGCGTAAAAAAACCGCCCTGAAGCGGTTTCATTTGTAAGCGCAATGCAGCGCCGCGAGCTGTTGGCCTACTTGAGCGCCTTGTAGCGCATGCGCTTGGGCTTGGCGCCCTCTTCGCCCAGACGCCTCTTCTTGTCGGCCTCGTACTCCTGGTAGTTGCCGTTGAAGAAAGTCCATTGACTGTCGCCTTCGGCCGCGAGGATGTGCGTGGCGATGCGGTCCAGAAACCAGCGGTCATGGCTGATGACCATGACTGTGCCGGCGAACTCGAGCAACGCGTCTTCGAGCGCGCGCAAGGTTTCCACGTCCAGGTCGTTTGACGGTTCATCGAGCATCAGCACGTTGCCGCCGGCAATCAGTGTCTTGGCCAGGTGCAGGCGACCGCGCTCGCCGCCCGACAGCGTGCCGACTTTCTTTTGCTGGTCGGCGCCGTTGAAGTTGAAGCGACCGGCATAAGCACGGCTCGCCATCTGGAACTTGCCGACGTTGATGATGTCCAGGCCGTTGGAGATGTCTTCCCACACGGTCTTCTGGTTCGCCAGTTCGTCGCGGTGCTGGTCGACGAAGGCGGCCCGGACGGTCGAGCCGATGATGACCTGGCCGCTATCGGGCTGCTCCTTGCCTGCGATCAGCTTGAACAGCGTCGACTTGCCGGCGCCGTTCGGCCCGATGATGCCGACGATCGCGCCCGGTGGAACGGTGAAGCTCAAGTTGTCGATCAGCATCCGGTCACCGAAGGACTTGCTGACGTTGTGAAACTCGAACACCTGCTGGCCGAGCCGCTCCGCCACGGGAATGAAGATTTCCTGCGTCTCGTTGCGCTTCTGATACTCCATGTCGCTCAGTTCTTCAAAGCGCGCGAGACGCGATTTGCTCTTGGCCTGGCGCGCCTTGGGGTTCTGGCGCGACCATTCCAGTTCCTTCTTCAGTGCCTTGGCGTGGGCTTCTTCGCCCTTTTGCTCCTGCGCCAGGCGCTCGCCCTTTTGCTCCAGCCACGTGCTGTAGTTGCCCTTCCACGGAATGCCGCGACCGCGGTCCATTTCCAGAATCCATTCGGCCGCGTTGTCCAGGAAGTAGCGGTCATGGGTGATGGCCACCACAGTGCCGACGAAACGCTTGAGGAACACTTCCAGCCACTCGACCGATTCGGCGTCCAGGTGGTTGGTCGGCTCGTCGAGCAGCAGCATGTCCGGCTTGGACAGCAGCAGGCGGCACAGCGCAACGCGGCGCTTTTCGCCGCCCGAGAGCAAGCCGATCGTCGCATCCCACGGCGGCAGGCGCAGCGCGTCGGCAGCGATCTCCAATTGGTGCTCAGAGTCAGTGCCGGCAGTGGCGATGACGGCTTCGAGCTGGGCTTGCTCGGTCGCCAGCGCGTCGAAGTCGGCGTCGTCCGCGCCATAAGCGACGTAGACCTCTTCGAGACGCGCCTTGGCCGCAAACACGGCGCCCATGGATTCTTCGACCGACTGGCGCACCGTGTGCTCGTTATTGAGCTTGGGTTCCTGCTCGAGGTAGCCGATCGTCAGGCCCGGCATGGGCAGTGCCTCGCCCTCGTACTCCTTGTCGACGCCGGCCATGATCTTGAGCAGGGTCGATTTGCCCGAGCCATTCAGGCCGAGCACGCCAATCTTGGCGCCGGGGAAAAACGAGAGTGAAATGTCTTTCAAGAGCTGCCGCTTGGGCGGCACTGTCTTGCTGACACGGTTCATCGAATAGACGTATTGGGCCATCTGTATTGACTGCTTTGGATAAACGTTGATTGCGCAAAAAAGGTTGCGCGGGCGCCACGACGACATTCTCGAAATCGGGCGCGGCAACCTCCGATTATCGACTCATGCGACAATCCACCCCGTTGCCGGGTCCAGTTGCCCGCTACACCGGCTCTCTGCCGGGGACAAGATGGCTTTTCGCATTTGCATGCAACAAGCTCTCGGCTCCCACTCCTGACCTTCATCTGCCCCTACTGGCTTCGCGTCGCACAAGACGTTGAGCGGGCCGATACCACTGCGCCGTGTAAGGCGCTTATTGCTTCCAATGAATTTTGATGATCTGAAGTTGGCTCCTGCCATCTTGAAGGCTGTGCACGAGCATGGCTACGACACCCCGACCCCCATCCAGGCGCAAGCCATTCCCGTGGTACTCGACGGGCACGACCTGCTCGGCGGCGCCCAGACCGGCACCGGCAAAACGGCGGCCTTCACGCTGCCGATGCTGCACAAGCTCACCTTGAGCGCCAGTGGCACCAACAAGTTCGGTGGCACCGCCATCCGCGCGCTGGTGCTCACTCCGACGCGTGAACTCGCGGCCCAGGTCGAAGAGTCCGTTCGCACCTACGGCAAGTACCTCGATCTCGAATCGACGGTGATCTTCGGCGGTGTCGGCATGAACCCGCAAATCAGCAAACTGAAGAAGGGTGTCGACATCCTGGTCGCCACGCCGGGCCGCCTGCTCGACCTGCAGCAGCAAGGCATGCTCGACCTGTCGCAAGTGCAGATCCTGGTACTCGACGAAGCCGACCGCATGCTCGACATGGGCTTCATCCACGACGTGAAGAAGATCCTCGCACTGGTGCCCAAAGACAAGCAGAGCCTGCTGTTCTCGGCCACCTTCAGCGATGAAATTCGCGACCTCGCCGCCACGCTGCTGAAGAACCCGCAAAGTGTTCAGGTGACGCCGGCCAATACGACCGTGCAGCGCATCACGCAGACCATTCACCCGGTCGGCCGCGGCAAGAAAAAGGCGCTGCTCGCGCACGTGATCAACGAGCACAACTGGAGCCAGGTGCTGGTGTTCACCCGCACCAAGTTCGGTGCCAACAGCGTGGCCGAGTTCCTGACCAAGAACGGCATCCAGGCGATGGCGTTGCACGGCAACAAGAGCCAGAGCGCGCGCACGCAAGCGCTGGCCGGCTTCAAGAGCGGTGACATCCGCGCGCTGGTCGCGACCGACATCGCAGCACGCGGCATCGACATCGACGAGTTGCCGCACGTCGTCAACTTCGAAATCCCGAACGTCAGCGAAGACTACGTGCACCGCATCGGCCGCACTGGCCGTGCCGGTTCGAGCGGCGAGGCAGTGAGCTTCGTGTGCCTGGACGAAGAAGGTTTTATGCAGGAGATCGAGCGCTTCACCAAGCAGCAGATCCCGGTGAAGATCGTCGAAGGCTTCGGCCCCGAAGAAGGTGAACGCGCCGAGCCTATCGCCATGGGTCGCCAGACGATCTGGGGCGGTGCCGGTCGTCCGCCGAGCCGTGATGTGATGCAGGCTGCGGCCAAGGCCGCACGTACCGAAATGCTCAGCCGTATTCGCGAGAACAAGGCCGGCCAGGGCGGTGAACGCTCGGGCGGCGGTGGCGGTGGAAATGGCGGCGGTGGTGGCGGTCAACGTCGCGGCGGCGGTGGCGGCCAGGGACAGGGCCAAGGCCAGGGCCGCAATGCCAACGGCGGCGGTCAGGGTCCACGTGGCCCGGGCGGCCGTGCACCGCAAGGTCAAGGTCGCGGCCCGCAAGGCCCGGCACGTGCGCCGCATCACGCGCCATTCGCGCCGCGTGAACCCCGCGAGGCACGTGAGCCACAGGGCTCGCTCGATGAGCGCCAGCCGCGTCATCACGGCAACAGCCACAGCCCGACCCAGGCCAATCAGGTAGCGCATCAGCGCGCCGAGTCGATCACGAGCGGCGTCGAGGGTCAGCCGGATCCGTTGCGCACGAGCGTCGACCACATGGGCGCCGGTCGCGGACGCGGCGGCCGCTCTGGCGGAGGCGGCGGTGGTGGTGGTGGCGGCTACGGCGGCAACCGTTCGGGCGGCGGTGGTCGTTCGGGTGGTGGCGGCGGAGGCGGAGGCTACGGTGGTGGTGGCGGCGGCGGTGGCGGTGGCGGTGGCCGTTCGTTCGGACGCTGATCGCGGACCGCATCACGAACAGATCGATCGAAACTCGATCAACAAAAAAGGCGCCTCGGCGCCTTTTTTGTTTTGTGCCGCAACCACCACGGTGCGGCAGTTCGTTGGGCTCAGGCCTTGATGCCCAATTTTTGCACCAGCGCCTTGAAGTACTCGTTGTCGCGTTGCATCGCCTGGCCGAATTCCGGCGCATCGAGGTACGAAAACCCGAGATTCAACTTGTCGAGTTGCTCCCGCAGCACGGGCTCTTCGGCGGCCTTGCGCGTGGCGGTGCGCAGCACCATCGCGATGTCTGGCGGCGTCGACTTATGCACGGCCAGCCCACGCCAAGTGCCGATAGACAAATCGATCTTGCGTTCTTTCAGCGTCGGCACGTTGGGGAAGCCTTTCAGCCGCTGATCGGCCATCACGGCGAGCATCTTCAGCTTGCCGCCTTGCACGTGTGCCGCCACCTCGCCGGGGCTCACAGCCACCGCGTCGATGTGGCCGCCGAGCAGCGCCACGACACCCGGCGCCGCACCCTGATAGGGCACGTGGTTGAACTTGACACCGGTCTTGTCTTCGAAGCCCGCCGCGGCCAAATGCCAGATCGATCCGTTGCCGGAGTTGCCAACCTTCATTTCATCGGGCTTCGCCTTGGCGGCTGCGATGAACTCTTCGATGGTGTTCCATGGCGCGCTGGCCTGCACCGTGATGGCGGCCGGGTCGGCGTTCAGGCGAGCGATCGGCTGAAAGTCGGCATAGCTGAACTTGGCCAGACCGAGATGCGGAAGAATGACCAACTCGGCGATGACGACGCAAACCTTGTAGCCATCCGACTTGCCATTGAGCACGTCGCTCATGCCTACGACGCCGCTGGCGCCGGGCTTGTCATTGACCACCACGGGTTGCGGCAGATACTTTTTGACCGCCTCCGAGAAAGCACGCGCGAGCGCATCGGTACCGCCGCCGGCCGATGCCGGAACAACGAGTTCGATCGCCTTGTTTGGATAGTCGTCGGCCCATGCGGAGAGCGACGACAGCGGAAGCGCCACTGCGCCGAGCGCCTGCAGGGCGTGCCTGCGACGGATGCCTTGAAAATGCGACATGAAACGAGTCTCCGGAGAATTGGGGCGGCGCCCATCGTATGTGCAATGAAACCGGTTTTCCGCAGGACAAACCCTGAACGCCAACTGACGAAAGAGAGAATCCGAATATGAATCTGGTCGCGATCGATTGGGGCACGAGTTCGCTGCGTGGCGCGCTGCTCGATGACAGGGGGCGCGTGATCGAGGAGCAAAGCCATCCGCGCGGCATTTTGACCGTGCCGCCCGGCGAGTTTTCAGCCGTCTTCGAGTCGCTCTTCGGCGACTGGATGCAGCCGCGCGGTTCGCGCTGCCTGATCTCCGGCATGGCCGGCAGCAAGCAGGGCTGGATCGAGGCGCCCTACTGCGGATGCCCGGCCGGCAGGGTCGAGGTCGGCAACAGCATCGTCGACATCGAAAGCAATGCGGAGCGAACGATTTCGATGGTGCCAGGCCTCAGCGACGAGCACGACGGCGTGCCGGATGTGATGCGCGGCGAAGAGGTACAGATCTTCGGCGCGATGGCTTTAATGGGGCGCGACGAAGGCGTCTTCGTGCTGCCGGGCACGCACAACAAGTGGGTCGTCGTGCGCAAGGGCCGCGTCGCTGGTTTCCGCACCTTCATGACCGGCGAGTTCTATGCGCTGCTGAGCCAGCATTCGATCCTCGCACGCATGCTGGATGCGACCGCGCCACTCGACGAGGCCGCGTTTTTGCAGGGCGTGACGCAGACCGACAATGGCCAGGGCGTGCTGCACAACGCTTTTGGGGCGCGCTCGCTTCCCTTGTTCGACCGCATGCCCAAAGCCGAGGTGGCGAGCTATCTTTCAGGCTTGCTCATCGGCGAAGAACTTCGCACGCAGTCGCTGCATGGCGTCGGCGAAGTGGTACTTATCGGCTCGCCCGCACTGACCGAACGCTACGCCCTGGCGCTGCGAACAATCGGCGTCGCCAATCACACGCTCGGCGCCGAAGCGACCTGGGCCGGACTGCATGCGCTTTCGGCTTATCAAAGAGCAGGAGCCTGACGACGGGTCACGGCCCAACTCTAAAAACCCTCATGAACAACATGACCCCACTAGAAAAATTCAGCGCCGCAGTGCGCCAACTTCCGCTTGTCGCCATCCTGCGCGGCCTGTCGCCCGGGGAAGCGAATGCCGTTGGCGATGCCATCGTCGAGCCCGGCTTCAGGCTGCTCGAAGTGCCGCTCAACTCACCGCAGCCGTACGAGAGCATCGCGCTGTTGCGCGCGCGCTTTCCGCAGGCACTTGTGGGCGCGGGCACGGTGCTTTCCGTGGCACAGGTTCATCAAGTGCGGGAAGCAGGTGGTGAGCTGATCGTCTCTCCCAACTTCAACGGCGAGGTCGTCGCCGAAGCCGCGCGGCTCGGCCTGGTGTGCCTGCCCGGTGTGATGACGCCCACCGAAGCTTTCGGCGCATTGGCGGCGGGCGCCACCGGGCTCAAGCTGTTTCCGGCCGAACTGGCCTCGCCGAGCGTCGTGAAGGCTTTGCTGGCGGTCCTGCCATCTGGCACGCCGCTGATGCCGGTGGGCGGCATCACGCCGAGCAACATGACGGAATGGCGGGCCGCAGGCGCGACCGGTTTCGGCATCGGCTCGTCGTTGTACAAGCCCGGCAAAGAAGCGTCGGCGGTGCGCGACACAGCCATGGCTTTCGTCGCTGCTTACAACGGCGTGGTGCGTGCGTGATGAGCGCCTTGCCTTCAGCCTTTGCGCCATCCGCCGAGGCCGACTACGCCAGCCCGGCAGTGCGCCAGCTGCGCGACGATCTCGCGCTCGCATTGCGTGCCGCCGCCCACCACGACTTGTCCGAAGGCGTCTGCAACCACTTCAGCGTGCTGCTGCCGGGCGCGCAAGACCGCTAACTCATCAACCCGCGTGGGCTGCACTGGAGCGAGATTGGCGCCGACGACATCGTATTGATCGACGTGCGGGGCAACGTGCTGGCCGGGCGACATCGGGTGGAGCCGACCGCCCTCTTCATCCACGGCGCGGTACATCGCATCGCCGGCCATGCCGTGGTGCTGCACTGCCATATGCCTTACGCGACGGCGCTCACGCTGACCGCAGACTGCGCGCTCGATCCGACGCTGAGCCAGAACGCAATGCGCTTCATGGACCGCATCGCGATCGACGGCCACTACAACGGCCTCGCGCTCGACGATGCAGAAGGCGAACGCATCGCGCATGCGATGGCGGGCAAGGACGTGGCCTTTCTGGCGAATCACGGCGTGATCGTCGCCGGCGCCTCCATCGCGCACGCGTACGACGACCTGTACTACCTCGAGCGCGCGTGCCTGCACCAGGTCATTGCGCAATCGACCGGCCGGCCACTGGCGCCGGTCGATGCACGGCTGGCGGCGAAGGTCGCCGCGCAGGTGCAAAGCGAACGCGAACAGTCGGACCTGTTCTTTGACGCGCTGCGACGGATGATGCCCGCGCCCGCTTCGGCGTTTGCACCGCCGACTGCAGGCAAACACCGAGGCTGAACGGCCACTGACGGCTTACAGTTATTCATGACACTTCGCGTGCGGCTTACAAAGACTTCACATCGGCCGGTGACGATAGTGGCTCCTATCACTCCATCGGAGTTGCCATGAAAAAGCTCTCTTTCGTCATTGCCGCAGCCGCACTGCTGTCACTGGGTGCCATCGGCACCGCAGCACAGGCGCAGCCATTCGGTGGCCACACCATCCAGGCGCAGGTCTACGTCGTGCCCGCTCCGCCACCGCCCGGCTACTACCATCGCCCGCCGCCGCGCTATTACAACGCGCCGAACCATTACCGCCATAACGATCGTCGCTGGGAAGATCGCCGCCGTTGGGATCATCGCCGCGGGCGCTGGGACAACGACCGTGACGGCGTGCCCAATCGCTACGACCGCGCGCCGAACAATCCTTATCGTCGTTGAGTCGACCGCCCAAGCGGCGAAGTGGCAAAGTGGCGAGACGGCCTGGTGGATCAGGCCTGCCGCAGCCGCCGGAGCAATCCGGCCGTACTGCGCGGCCAGCCGACCCGGCCGAACCAGGCGCCGCCAGCAATGGCCGACGCGATGACGATGCCGTAGACCACCATCGCAACGCCCTGCATCGTGAAAACCTGAACAAGCTGGCCGCCCCATCGCAGCGCCAGCCAGCCACCGATGCCCGCGACAGCGAGCCGCGCCAGGTTGCCGATCACCGGCCACAACAAGCGACCCGCGCCCTGCGACGCGAAGTACAGCACCAGACCTACGCCGAAGAAGCCGTACATCGGGCCCGCCGCGCGCAGGTACTGCGAACCGGTCTCCAGCATTGCCGGATCGTTCCCGAACAGGCCGAGCCATTCGCGCGGAAAGATCGCCGCCGCGATGCCGACGACTTCGGTCAGCGCGAACGCCATCGCCGCACCGGTCCACGCAGCGCGCATGGCGCGCTCGCGCTGACCCGCGCCGATGCAGGTACCGACCATCGCGACCAGCGGCGCGCCGAGGCCGAACACCAGCGGCACCAGCAAATATTCGAGCCGTGAAGCGGTACCGTATCCGGCGATGGCACCGGAGCCGAAGTGGCCCGACAACGCGGTCGCGATGCCGATCGACAGATTGGTCGCCACGGTCGAGATCGAGCCGACCAAGCCGATGACCAGGATGTCGCGAAACAGAGTCCAACGCAGCTTGACGCCAGCGATCTTGGGTTTCAGCAAGCTACGGTTCGACCGCAGGTACAGGAGCAGCGCGACGGTGCCACCCAGGTAATACAGCAGCAAGGCGATCGCGCCACCGGCAATGCCCATGCCCGGAATCGGACCCCATCCGAAGATCAGCAAGGGCGACACCGGAATCAAGAAGACCACGCCCACGACCGTCACGTTGGCTGGCACCGCCATGTTGCCGGTGCCGCGAATCACCGCCGCGAGCGAGTTGAACATCCACACCAGGATCGCACCGGCAAAGACCCAGTGCGAGTACGTCAGCGCCGCTTCGAGCGCCGTGCCGCTGCCGCCCATCAGCGCATACAACCAGCGCCCGCCCAGCAACAGCACGGCTGAAAACGCAACACCGAAACCGAGCGCGATCACGCCGACATGCACCACCAGTGCGTCGGCATCGCCACGACGACCCGCACCGAGCGCGCGAGCGATAGACGAAGCGATGCCGCCGCCCATCGCGCCTGCCGACGTCATCTGCATCAGCATGACGATGGGGAACACCAGCGCCATGCCGGCCAGGGCGTCAAGTCCGAGCTTGCCGACGAAGTAGGTTTCGATGAGGCCGACGGCGGCCTGCGCCACCATCACGACGATATTGGGTGCGGCGAGTCGCAGGAGCGTCGGGACGATCGGTGCTTCGAGCAGAAGACGGGTGCGCGGGTCGATGGTGATCGCCGTCATTTCATCTCTCTCAAGCGCGCGCAACGCTGGTCGGCGCGGCGGGTCGTTTGACTGGCGCTGCCGCAGCAGGGCCTGCAGGACGCTTGATCAGCAGCACCAGCACCGCGGCCAGCAGGCACGCAGCGCCAGCCGCATACAGAGCCGGGCTGTAGGTCAACAGCAAGGTGCGCGCGAAGCCAGCGCCATAGGCCGCCGTCGCGGCACCGAGCTGATGCGCTGCGAAGATCCAGCCGAACACCAGACCGACCTTTTGCGGACCGAAGGTGACGCCGGCGAGCTTGACCGTCGGCGGCACGGTCGCTATCCAGTCGAGCCCGTAGAACATCGCGAACAGGCCGAGACCGTAGATCGTGAACTCGGAATGCGGCAGCCAGAACAGCGACAGGCCACGTAGGCCGTAGTACCAGAAGAGCAGCTTGCGGTTGTCGTAGCGATCGGACAGCCAGCCCGACATGATGGTGCCGACGAAGTCGAACGCGCCCATCATCGCCAGCACCGAAGCAGCAGGTATGGCGCCCATGCCGTTGTCGCCGCAGAGCGAAATAAAGTGGGTCTGCACCAGCCCGTTGGTGCTGAGCCCGCAGATGAAGAAGGTGCCGGCGAGGATCCAGAACGTCTTGTTGGACGAGGCTTCACGCAGCGTGATGAAAGGCGTGCGCCAGTTCATGACCATCGCGGGCGGCGGCGGTGCTGCGCCTGCCGCGGCGGGCGTCTGGCCGTAGGGCAGCAGGCCGATATCGGACGGCCGGTTGCGCACGAAGAGCAAACACAGCAACGCGATCACGACCGCCCCGACGAACACCGGCACGGTGGCGGAACGCCAGCCCCAGTGTTCGATCATCCATGCTGCCACCGGCAAGAAAGCCAGTTGCCCCGTCGCCGAACTGGCCGTCAACATGCCGATGACCAGCCCGCGTCGCCCGACGAACCAGCGGTTGGCCACCACCGCGCCGAGCACCAGCGCCGTCATGCCGGTACCTATGCCGAGCATCAGGCTCCAGACGATGAAGAGTTGCCAGAGCTGCGATGCCAGCGTGACCAGCGCCATGCCCGAACCGACCAGCGCCAGCCCGACGCACATCACCGCGCGCAGCCCGTAGCGCTCCATCAACACCGCCGCGAACGGACCCATGAGTCCGAACAGCGCGAAGCGCAATGCCAGTGCCGACGACACCTGCTCGGTGCTCCAGCCGAACTCCTTGCCGAGTGGCTGCATCATCGCGCCCGGCAGGCCGAGCGCCGCCGACATCATCAGCATCGTCAGGAAGGTGACAGCGGCAATGATCCAGCCGTAATGGATGCCACGGCGCTGCAGCCATGCGGAGAACTGGGGAGCGAACATGCGACCTCTGCGACTAAAAAATGGCATCTAAAAGACGGGACGAAAACATGAGCAGGAGCGAAAGCTGTACGAGCGTCAGCTCTCTTGCGCAGCTACGGCCACCGCATCGGCACCGAGCAACTCGAGCGAGTCGTCGACCAGCTGATGCAATGCCAGCACGCGATCCGCACCCAGGATTCGGTTGAGGTCGAGCTGTGCGCTGCGCCACAGGCGTTGCGCTTCGACGCGCTTGACACGGCCTGCATCGGTGATGGTGATGAGCCGACTCCGCGCATCCACGCCCTCGCATTGCGTGAGATAGCCGGCCACCAGCAGCGGCTTGAGATTGCGGGTGAGGGTCGAAGCCTCGACGTTCATAGCGCGCGCCAGATCGATGGGGCGCAACGGGCCCAACTTGATGACATGCGACAACAGTGAATACTGCGAAGTCTTGAGCCCGCACTCAGTCAGCGCGCCGTCGTAATGCCGTGACACCACCCGGCCCAGGCTGCGCAGCTTGAAGTTGGTACAGCCCTGGGGCTCGATTTGTGTCGCGGTGGCAGCTTTCATGAGCATTTATTGTATCTACAATAGTTGTATCTACAACCATCCAAGGAATTTCCGTGTCAGAGAACAACCAGCTCGAAGCCTGGATCGCGAGAGAAACCGAAGTAAACGCGCTGCTGCACGCCGGTCCCGGACCAGGCGTTGCGCGACCGGAAGACATCGAAGGTCTGACCGGTCTCGAAGTAATGCAGGCCATGATGGATGGCAAGATTCCCTATGCCGCGATTGCCAGGACACTGAACTTCACCGTCGTCGAAATCAGCATCGGCGTGGCGATCTTCCAGGGCGAGCCGCTGGCCGAGCACCTGAATCCACTTGGCACCATTCACGGTGGCTGGGCCGCCACGATGCTCGACTCGGCATTGGGTTGCTCGGTCCATACGATGATGCCGCCGGGCCGTGGCTACACGACGGCCGAACTCGGCGTCAACTACGTCAAGGCCCTCACGCCCAAAGTGCAACGCGTGCGCGCCATCGGCAAGGTGATCCATTGCGGTCGCCAACTGGCCACAGCTGAAGCAAGGCTCGTCGGCCCCGACGGCACGCTCTACGCCCACGCCACCACGACTTGCCTGGTGTTCGAACTCCCCAAGCGCTAAAAGGCGCGGCGCGCCAAAATCGGGGTTTCCACGACGACAAGAAATCCCAAAATGAGATTGCTTCACACGATGCTGCGCGTCGGCAACCTGCAGCGTTCGATCGATTTCTACACGAAGGTGCTAGGCATGAACCTGCTGCGCACGTCTGAGAACCCCGAATACAAATACAGCCTGGCCTTCATCGGCTATGGCGAAGGAAATCCGGCGCAGGCCGAGATCGAACTGACCTACAACTGGGGCACCGAAAGCTACGACCTCGGCAGCGCCTACGGCCACATCGCCCTCGGCGTGCCTGATGCCTACGCGGCCTGCGACAAGATCAAGGCGGCCGGCGGCAACGTGTCGCGCGAGGCAGGCCCGGTCAAGGGCGGCAGCACGGTCATCGCCTTCGTGACGGATCCTGACGGCTACAAGATTGAGCTCATCCAGCGGAAAGAAGACGCGAGCGGCGGCGGCCTGCGCTGATTCAGCAGCCCAGCAAATCCGCCAGCGCGTCGATGTCTCGCGCGTGCAGCGAGTTGTCGGGCTGCGGTGAAACGTCTTTGGGCCTCGCCGCGCCGAACTCGTTCGGCCGTTCGATGTAGCCCGTCTTCAGGCCGCAGGCGCGCGCCGCAGCCAGGTCGTCGTGGTGCGCCGCCGCGAGCATCACATGCCCGGGAGCGACATCGAACACCGCCGCCACGCCGAGGTAGGTGCGCGGGTCGGGCTTGTAGGCCTTGAAGACTTCGGCCGAAAGCACGCAGTCCCAGGGCAATCCTGCCCCCTTCGCCATTTCGGTCAGCAAGCCGATGTTGCCGTTCGACAGCGTGCAGATGATGTACTTCTTCTTCAGCCGCGCGAGGCCCGCGACCGCGTCGGGCCACGCCGGCAAACGGTGCCAGGCTCGATTCAACTCGCGACGGAGGGCCGGGTCGACATCGGTCTGGCCGAAGTCCCGCAGCACGCCTTCGAGGATGCTCATGTGCAATTCGTCGAGCAGAGTGAAGCCACCGGTGCCACCCCCGTGACCGACGTCGCTCGCCATGCGCTCCATCACGCACTTCATCGCCGGCTGGTAGCCCGCGCGCCACGCCAGCGCAAACGCGCCACCATCGACACCCGGCAGCAAGCGCTCGGCCTCGGCGGCGATACCGCTGTGCCAGTCGACCACGGTGCCGAAGACATCGAAAGCGATGACCTTCAGATCGGCCAACTCCGCACCTCCGCTCTGACCGGAACCCGCCAGAGCGGCGGTCATGCCGCCGAGCGTGCCAGCGTGGTGGCGGCGCGCGCCAATTGTTCGATCAGCGCCCAATTGCCTTCGCGAATCGCCTCGGCCGGCACGATCCACGAACCGCCGACGCAAGCCACGTTCGAAAGCGCCAGAAACTCCGCCGCATTGCCCACGTGGATGCCGCCGGTCGGGCAGAAGGTGACGTCGCCGAACGGGCCTTGCCATGCCTTCAGCATCGGCAAGCCACCTGCCTGAAGCGCCGGGAAAAACTTGAGCTGGGTGTACCCGTCTTCCTGCGCCGTCATGATTTCGCTGCCGGTCGCGACGCCGGGCAGCAGTGGCAAGCCCAGGTCGCGGCAGGCCTTGCCGACCGACCGCGTGTAGCCAGGGCTCACGCCGAACCTGGCACCCGCAAGCGCCGACGCCTGTGCATCGGCGGCACTTCGAATGGTGCCGGCACCCGCCACCGCTTCAGGCACGTCCTTGGCGATGGCTTCGATGCATTGCAGCGCCTGCGGCGTGCGCAGCGTGACCTCCAGCATGCGGATGCCGCCGGCCACCAGTGCACGCGCCAACGGGATGGCGTCTTTGACGTCGTGCAGCACGATGACCGGAATGACCGGTGCGTCGCGCATCACGTCGAGGGCGGTGAGTTTGTCTGTTACAGCCATGAGCAGGCTCCTTCTTCAGCAGTCAAAGCATTGCGCCGCATGCCGGCGAACAATTCACGGCCCAGGCCATGACCGTCGGCGACGCGCTGCGCATCGGAAAGCGTAGCGACTTCGCGCTCGGCCCATTCGTCGTCGGGCAGCAGCACGGCCAGTGTGCCTGCGACCGCATCGAGCCGGATCAAGTCGCCATCGCGCACCTTGGCGATCGGACCACCGGCGGCTGCTTCGGGCGACACATGGATGGCCGCCGGCACCTTGCCCGAGGCGCCGCTCATGCGGCCGTCGGTGACCAGTGCGACCTTGAATCCCTTGCCTTGCAGCACCGACAGCGGCGGCGTCAGCTTGTGCAGCTCGGGCATGCCATTGGCCTTTGGACCTTGCCAGCGCACGACGCAGATCACGTCGCGATCGAGTTCGCCGGCAGTGAAGGCCTGCTGCAATGCGGCCTGCGAATCGAACACGCGCGCCGGCGCTTCGACGACATGCCGGTCATCGGACACGGCCGACACCTTGATCACGCTCCGGCCGAGGTTGCCGTTCAACAACTTCAAGCCGCCAGTGGCGCTGAAAGGTGCGCCGACCGGCCGCGCGACCGCATCGTTTTTGGAGGGTGCCGCCGCGCTCCATGACAGCTTGTGTTCGCCATCGGCCAGCGTCGGGATGTTCGCGAACTCGCGTATGCCGCCGGAGCGCACGGTGAGCACGTCGGCGTGCATGAGTCCGCCATCGACCAGCTCGCCGATGACGAAGCCGGGGCCGCCGGCGGCCTGGAATTCATTGACGTCGGCGCTGCCGTTCGGATAGACGCGTGTCAAGAGCGGAATCACGTCGGAGAGCCGGGAAAAGTCGTCCCAGTCGATCACGATGCCGGCGGAACGCGCTACCGCGACCCAGTGGATCAGGTGGTTGGTCGAACCGCCGGTCGCGAGCAAGGCGGCCATGGCGTTGACGATGCAGCGCTCGTCCACCATGACGCCGATCGGCGGCGTGGCGAACGCAGCGGCCCCGGTGTCGCCAGCACGGCCGAGCACCGTGCGAACCGCCTCGCGCGTGAGCGTTTCGCGCATCGCATCGCCGGGCTGGATGAACGCCGTGCCGGGCACGTGCAGGCCCATGGCTTCGAGCAGCATCTGGTTGCTGTTGGCGGTGCCGTAGAAGGTGCAGGTACCGACCGAGTGATAGGCCGCCATCTCGGCCTCCATCAGCCCCTTGCGCCCGACCAGCCCCTGCGCAGCCTGCTCCCGCACTTTCGACTTCGCGGTGTTCGACATGCCAGACGCCATTGGTCCCGCCGGCACGAAGACCGTCGGCAAGTGGCCGAAGTGCAGCGCGCCGATCAACAGGCCGGGCACGATCTTGTCGCACACGCCGAGCAGCAGCGCGCAATCGAACATGTCGTGGGTCAGCGCAACCGCGGTGCTCATCGCGATGAGGTCGCGACTGAAAAGACTCAGCTCCATGCCGGGCGTGCCCTGCGTTACGCCGTCGCACATGGCCGGCACGCCGCCCGCCACCTGCGCCGTGGCGCCCAGCTTGCGGGCCTCGTTCTTGATGATGTCCGGGTAGGTCTGGTACGGCGCGTGGGCCGACAGCATGTCGTTATAAGCCGTGACGATGCCGATGTTGGGTGCGCGCTCGGTCACCACCTTGAACTTGTCGTTGGCCGGGATGCCGGCGACCGCATGGGCCACATTGGCGCACCCCATGCGTTCGGCGCCGCGATCGCGGTCGCGGGTCTCGGTGAGTCGCTGTAGATAGGCCGTGCGCGTGGCCTTGCTGCGCTCCCGGATGCGGTCGGTGACCTCGGTGACAGTGGTATGCGTCGTCATGAGTTTCATCGCAATGGGGAAAACTCATGGTACCAAGAGCCAATGAAAAAGCCCGGTATCGCCGGGCTTGATGTCGATAGGATTTTGCGCGGTGGCGGCTAGTCGACCAGCTTGACCTCGACCCGACGCGCTTCGGCGTTGTTGCCCGAGCCCGCCGTCTCGCCCGGCTTTTGCAGATCGACCTTGGCGGCCGGCACGCCCAGCCCGGTCAGCACGTCGCGAACCATCTCCGCGCGCTTCTTGGCGAGTTGCTCGTTGACGGCGGCATCGCCCGTAGTGTCGTGGTAGCCAGATATCACTGCCTTGCGACCGCCCTGCACGCCCTTGATGACCGCAGCCAGTGCCTCGGCGGCGCCCGGTGCCAGATCGGCGCTGCCGGTGGCGAAGTAGAAGGCGACCACACCGTTGGCGCCGACGTTGACGCTGGCGCCGTCGGGGATCGTCACCGTCACGGTCTCGGTGACAACCGCGATGGGCGGCACTGCAGCTGCGGCGGGCGCCACCATCGCCGCGACAGGCGCGCCGCCCGATTTAGCCGGTTTGGCGCTGTGCCCCTTGTGCCAGATCACGATGCCGACCAGCAGGAAGATGACGAGCGCGATGAGTCCAAAGAGCAGGCCGAGAATCAGGTTTTGCAGGCTGTCGTCGTCGGCGCTGGATGCCATGGGTCTGTCTCCATAGGAAAGGGGGCGGTAAATAATGGTGCGGTGAACCATGACCCTGAAATTGTAGTTGGCAACCCCGGCCCTCCCGGACTCGACCCGCTGCCACGACCGTTGCGCGACCCCAAGCCGATGCTCGATCGCGTGATCCACGAATGGGGCGGGCACCAGGATTTCTGGGTGTATGGCTATGGCTCGCTGATCTGGCGACCCGACTTCGACTTTGCCGAGCGCCGCCCGGCCCGTGTGCACGGCTGGCATCGGGCGCTGAAGATGTGGAGCCGCGTAAACCGCGGCACGCCGGAAAACCCCGGCCTGGTGTTCGGCCTGCTGTCGGGCGGCAGTTGTCGCGGCATGGCGTTTCGCATCCCGCAGTCGGATGCGCTCGAAACACTGGGCCGCCTCTGGCTGCGCGAGATGCCGACGGGTGTCTACGACCCGCGCTGGCTCGATTGCGTAACGCCTGGCGGCACAGTGCGCGCGCTGGCTTTCACGCTGTCTCGCCGCAGCCCCAACTTCACCGGCGAGCTGAGCGACGCGCGCTATCGCGAGATCTTTTCCAGTGCGGTAGGGCGCTACGGCACCTCGCTCGACTATGCGCAGCAGACCTTGCAGGAACTGCAGCGCCACGCCATCCACGATGCGGCATTGGCCCGTCTGATCAAGCTCGCTGCAGAAGAAGTCGCGGCCGGCACCGATGGCGGCGGGGCGGCAATGCGGCTATACAACGAGTCACCTTCCAATTCCGACCAGGAACCTTCATGAATCTTCGCTTCGCCTGTATTTCATCCGCAGTACGGTCCTCCGTACGCTCTTGCGCCGTGTGGTCGCTCTCGATCAGCACGGCGGTCGTGCTCACGGCTTGTGGGAGCATGGGTGGCAGCAGGCCCGGCGCGGTCGCCAACCTGGTGCCGACTGCCGCCATCAACCCCAACCCGACGATGGGCACGGTGGTGTTCAGCACGCTCGATCACGGCGTGCGCATCAAGGGCGAAGTGCGCGGACTGGCGCCGGGAAGCGAGCACGGCTTCCACATCCATGAAAAGGGCGACTGCGCCAACAACGGAGATGCATCGGGAGGACATTTCAACCCGACCGGCGTCACGCATGGAAAGTTCGGCGCGCCGGGCAGCCACGCAGGCGAGCTGCCGAGCCTGGT
The DNA here is from genome assembly GCF_046115955.1 of Variovorax sp. GrIS 2.14. Taxonomy (NCBI): domain Bacteria; kingdom Pseudomonadati; phylum Pseudomonadota; class Betaproteobacteria; order Burkholderiales; family Comamonadaceae; genus Variovorax; species Variovorax sp. GrIS 2.14. The sequence continues at coordinate 56,906 of NZ_JBJXIA010000007.1, read as the reverse complement.
GGCGGATGCTGCAGGCGTCGCCCGCTTCTCGGTCGACGACCACTCGCTGTCGATGACCGAAGGCGCCGACAACAACGTCGTCGGCCGTGCCTTGATCGTGCATCGCGATCGCGACGACTTCACGACGCAGCCGTCCGGCAACTCGGGACCGCGCATCGCCTGCGCGATCGTCACGCGCAGCTAGCCGGCGCGGCGTGCGAGCAGCAGGCGTTCGGCTTGCGCCAGCGCGTCGGGGGTATCGACGTCGGTGACGATGCCGATGTCTTCGACTTCCACATCGGTCACCGCCCCCGCCGCGCGCAGCGCTCGCAGCACGGGCGCCGCGCCAAGGTTGCCTTCGAGTGCCGAGAGTCGCGCGAAGCACGCCGCAGCGAAGCCGACCGGATGGCCGCGCTCGCCACGAAAGCGCGGTTGTGCCGCGTGCACCGCTGCCGACAACGCAGCCGCCACTGCACGCAGCGTCGTCGATTGCACCAGCGGCAGATCGCCCGGCAGGATCAACCAGCCGGCCGCATCGCTGGTAGCGCGCACTGCGGCCGCGATCGAATCGCCCATGCCCGGATGACCGACGTCTTCCAGATGCCAGGGCAGCCCGCTGGCGCGAACCGCGTCAAGCGTGTGCGCCAGCACGGGCTGCCCTGCCAGTGCGGATTGCAGTTTGGAGCCGATACCACCGGCCGCGCGGAAGCGCTCGCCACGCCCGGAGGCCAGCACGATCACGGTGGGGAGGCGATCCGGGGGAAGCGACGCGAGGAAGGTCATCGCCCGCCAGTATCCATGCGCGCAGACAGCTTGCGCAACAATGCCGGCATGACCTCGCCCAACGCCGACCTCGCCTCACTTCGCAAAAGCTACGAGCGTGCCGAACTCGACGAAACCCACAGTGCCGGCGAGCCGCTGATGCAGTTCGAGCGCTGGCTCGCCGAGGCAATCGATTCGAAGGTGCCAGAGCCGAATGCGATGACGCTGGCCACCGTCGGAGGCGACCTGCGGCCATCGACCCGCATCGTGCTCATCAAGGGCTACGACGCGCGTGGCATCGTCTGGTACACCAATTACCAGAGTCGCAAGGGCCAGGAGATCGCTGGCAATCCTTATGCGGCGCTGCAGTTTCACTGGGTCGAGCTGGAGCGCGTGGTGCGCATCGAAGGCACCGTCGAAAAAATCAGCGCCGAAGAGAGCGACGCGTACTTCGCCAGTCGGCCGCTCGACTCGCGTATCGGGGCCTGGGCCAGCCCGCAAAGCGAAGTGATCAGCGGCCGTGATGTCCTTGTCAAGAACGCGGCGCTCGCTGCCGCCAAACATTTGCTCTCGCCTCCGCGCCCGCCGCATTGGGGCGGCTATCGGCTGGTGCCCGAGCAATGGGAGTTCTGGCAAGGCCGCCGCAGCCGGCTGCACGACCGCCTGCGCTATCGTCGCCAGTCGGACGCGTGGGTGCGAGAACGGCTCGCGCCTTGAACGCCCGGTGAGCGACCGGTAAACCGGTAAGCGGCCAGCCTTACGGGCACTGCTTTTTCAGGAATTCGTTTTCTTCGACCGTCACCGGTTCACCGAGTGCGGTGCGCATCGTGATGTCACTGCAACGCGGTGGCCTGGCAGGCTGGATTTTGCGTTCGGTGGCCGTCCCCTTTTGAACCGACGGGCGGGCAGCGACCTTGGGCTCGTCGCGCTTCGGCGCTTCGCGTGACGGCGGTGCGGCGCTCGAGAGACACGGCGTTCGACAGGGCACATCCGGTGGCGCTGGCCGTACCGGGTTATCGGCCGCGGCCGCGCAGCCGATGGCGCCGAGCCACACGCCCGCCCCCATCAGCCCGGTTCGAATCAAGGTCGAAACCGACCGTTCGACGCCCATCAAGATGCACCCGATCTCACATTGACCGCCACTGTAGGTTGATCGCGCTGCGGCGCCACTTCCACAAACGGCCAGCTTGCCGAAAGACATAGGCGCCTTCTCCTCAAAGCCTCCCGACCAGCGCCATCACCAGCGACAGCGTCACCAACGCGAGCCCGGTCGACACCACCACACTGGCCGTCACCAGCTCTTGCGCCGTCTTGTAGCGCTGCGAGAACAGGAACACGTTGGCGCCGATCGGCAACGCCGCAGCAACCACCATCACGGTCAATGGCAAGCCACGCAGTCCGAAGAGCAGCCCGAGCCCCGCCACCAGCGCCGGATGCACGATGTTCTTGATGGTCGCCTGCACCAGCGCGCCGCGCCAGTGCATGCCGACAGGCGTCAACGCCAGCGTGATGCCGACCATCACCAGCGCGACCGGACTGAACGCAGCGCCGAGCAGCGCGATGGGCGTGTCGATGGCCGCGGGCATGGTGAGACCGGTCTGCGCCCACAACAGGCCCGCGATGATCGGCAGCGGCACCGGATGAATGACAGCGTTGAAGAGCGCCCGACCCACCGTGTGCGCCATCGAGCGACGCTCGGAACCGCTGATCGTCGCGTGCTCGTGCGCCACCGCGAGTTCGAGCACGATGGTCGCGCTGGTCATCAACACCAGCGAGTGCAACGAGATCAACGTGAGCAGCACCACCATGCCTTCGGGTCCGTAGGCCAAGCCGATCAGCGCGATACCGATCATCACGGTGTTGCTGTAGGTGTTGGCCAGCGCGAGCACCGCCGCCGTGCGATTGAAACCGCGCCACACCAGCGTGCCCGCGAAGATCAGCCCCGCACCGACGAAGTACGCAGCCACCGGCCGCAGGCTGAGCTGCTCGACATGCACGGTACTCATCGCGCGGAACAACAGCGCCGGGGCCAGCAACAGAAAGATCAGGTTCGAAAGATCCTTGACCGACGCAGCGCTGACCCAGCGCCGCTTGCCTGCCATATAGCCGCAGGCGATCAGCAGGACGACGGGCAGCAGCGAGGAGAAGACGGAGGCGTTCACTGGAAACAGGTATGCGTTATCGCGGCACCTTGCCCATCGTCTTCGGCGCGCGCAGGAAGTCGAAATCGACGCCCTGGTCGGCCTGCGTCACGCTCTGCAGGAAGAGCTTCTTGTAGCCGCGCGCAGCGGTCGGCTCGATCACCGGCGACGCTGCCGCGCGCCGCGCCAACTCTTGGTCGGACACCAGCAATGCGATCTCGCGGTTCGTCACGCTCAGGCGAATGCGGTCGCCGTTCTGCACATAAGCCAGCGGCCCGCCGATGGCCGATTCCGGCGTGACGTGCAGCACGATGGTGCCGAAGGCGGTGCCGCTCATGCGCCCATCGGAAATGCGCACGATGTCCTTCACGCCAGCGCGCGCCAGCTTGCGCGGAATCGGGATGTAGCCGGCTTCGGGCATGCCGGGAGCACCCTTGGGGCCGATGTTCTTCAGCACCAGGATGTCTTCTGCAGTGACGTCCAGATCGTCGCGATCGATGCGCGTCACCAGGTCTTCGATGTTCTCGAACACCACCGCCCTGCCCTCGTGCTCCATCAGCTTGGGGTCGGCTGCCGACTGCTTGATGATCGCGCCGCCGGGCGCCAGGTTGCCGCGCAACACGGCGATACCGCCTTGCGGATAGATCGGGTTGCGCGCACTGCGCACCACGTCTTGCTTGAAGCCGGGACCTGAGCGCTCGATCTCTTCGCCCAGCGTGCGGCCGGTGACTGTCATTGCATCGAGCTTGAGCAACGGCTTGAGTTCGCGCAGCAGCGTCGCCATGCCGCCGGCATGATGAAAGTCTTCCATGTAGTGCTGGCCCGAAGGCTTCAGGTCGAGCAGCACAGGCGTCTCGCGGCCCATGCGGTCGAGCGCCGCCAGGTCGATCTCCAGCCCCATGCGGCCGGCGATGGCGGTCAGGTGGACGATGCCGTTGGTCGAGCCGCCGATGGCGAGCAATACGCGCATCGCGTTCTCGAAGGCATCGGGCGTCAGCACCTTGTCGATGGTCAGCCCGTCGCGTGCCATCTGAACCGCCTGCGCGCCGGTCTGCTCGGCGATGCGAATGCGGTCGGCCGTGACGGCCGGTGGCGAGGCGCCCCCAGGCATCGTCATGCCCAGGGCTTCGGCGATGCAGGCCATGGTGCTGGCCGTGCCCATCACCGAGCAGGTGCCGACGCTGGCGACCAGCTGGTCGTTGACCTCGGCGATCTCTTCGGCATCGACCTCTTCGGCGCGGTACTTGCCCCAGTAGCGACGGCAGTCGGTGCAGGCACCGACGCGCTCGCCACGGTGGCTGCCGGTCAGCATCGAGCCGGTGATGAGCTGGATCGACGGGATGTTGGCCGATGCCGCGCCCATCAACTGCGCCGGCACGGTCTTGTCGCAGCCGCCGATCAGCACCACCGCGTCCATTGGCTGGGCGCGGACCATCTCCTCGGTGTCCATCGACATCAGGTTGCGCAGGTACATGCTGGTCGGCGCGGCAAAGCTCTCGTGTACCGAGATGGTCGGGAAGTCCATCGGCAGGCCGCCCGCCAGCATCACGCCGCGCTTGACCGCTTCGATGAGTTGCGGCGCGTTGCCATGGCACGGGTTGTAGGCGCTGCCGGTATTGGCGATGCCGATCACCGGGCGGTCGAGCGCGGCATCGGTGAAGCCCGCGCCCTTGATGAAGGCCTTGCGCAGGAACAGCGAAAAGCCCTGGTCGCCGTAGCTGGTCAGGCCTTTGCGCATGCCGCTGTTGTCGGGCGGATCGGTGGGTTCGAATGGAGAAGCGGACATCGTGGGAGTGCCTTAAGGAATCTGGTGCCGAGGTTAAAGCGCTTTTCGGGTTGAGGCGCTTTCGGATGGCTATGCTCGGTCACTCATGATTTCGCCCCCTTCCGAGAGTCCGGCGCCGGACGTCAGTCCCGCCGACAACGCCCGCCGCGGCCGCCTCATCGCATTTCTCGTCGCCGCGGCCTTCTTCATGGAGAACCTCGACGCCACCGTCATCACGACGGCGGTGCCCGCCATGGCGCAGAGCTTCGGCGTGTTGCCGGTGAACCTGTCGATCGGCATCAGCGCCTACCTGCTGGCGCTGGCGGTGTTCATCCCGATGAGCGGCTGGGTGGCCGACCGCTTCGGTCCGCGCTCCGTCTTTGCCGGCGCGGTGCTGCTGTTCACGCTGGCCTCGGTGGCATGCGGCCTGGCACAGAGCCTGCCGGTGTTCGTGGCCGCGCGCATCGTGCAGGGCATCGGCGGCGCGCTGATGGTGCCGGTGGGCCGGCTGGTGGTATTGCGCAGCACGCCCAAGAGCGGCCTGGTCAAAGCCATCGCGACGATCACCTGGCCCGGCCTGGCGGCGCCGGTGCTCGGGCCGCCGCTGGGCGGCTGGATCGCCAGCACCTGGAGCTGGCACTGGATCTTCTTTTTGAACGTGCCGCTCGGTGCGATCGCGATCGTGCTCGCGCTGCGCTGGATCGACGACGCGCCCGGCAAGCTGCGCCCGTTCGACTGGACCGGTTTCGCCGCCAGCGGGTTCGGCCTGGCGGCCCTGATGTACGGGCTGGAGCTGATGAGCCACACGCCCATCGACTGGCTCTTCGCCGGCGCGTTGGCGGCAGGTGGTGCGGCCTCGTTGGGCTTCGCGCTCTGGCACCTGCGGCGCACGGCGCATCCGCTGGTCGACCTGTCGGCCTTCGGCGTGCAGACCTTCAGGGTGTCGGTGTTCGGCGGATCGCTCTTTCGCATCGCGATCAGCAGCGCGCCGTTCTTGCTGCCGCTGATGTTTCAGCTGGCTTTTGGCTTCAGCATGGTCGCCTCGGGCTTCATGATGCTGGCGATGTTCGGCGGCAACCTCGGCATGAAGCCGGCCACCAGCTTCGTCATGCGGCGGCTGGGGTTTCGTGGCACGCTGCTCTTCAACGGCCTGTTGGTGGCGCTCGGTTTCGCGGCGCTCATGGCGTTTTCTGCCGACACGCCGGTCGCGGTCATGGCGGCGGTGCTGGTGTTGAGCGGCATGTGCCGGTCGATGCAGTTCACCGCCATCAACACGCTGGCGTTCTGCGACACCACCCCGGCGCAGACCAGCGGTGCGACCACGCTTTTCAGCATGTTCCAACAGGCGAGCGCAGGCGTCGGCATCGCGTTTGGAGCGATCGGGCTGAGCATCGCCGAGCGCTTTACAGGGCATGCCGGTGCGCCCGGCGTGCAGGACTTTCGCATCGCCTTCGGGCTCGTCACCGCGGTGGCGCTGCTGGCGCTGGTGGATGCGGTGGGCTTGCCGCGGGATGCGGGAAGCAGGGTGAGCGGGCACCCGGCTCCCGCATCCGCGAAAGCGTAGGCGCGGACGTCAGAACGTCGCGCGCAGCCCGACCTTCAACGTCCGTCCCGGCAACGGCGCATTGGGGTACACCGTCGTCGTCAGGATCGACGTCGCGCTGTACGCCAGCTTGTTGGTGATGTTGTCGAGGCGCGCATACCAGGTGAGGTTGGCGCGGTCGACTTTCATGCGGTACGTGAGCGCCGCATTCCACAAGGTGTAGGCGTCGGTCTCGCGGGCGCCCATTTCCGGCACGCGGTGCTGTGCGGCGTTGTAGTCGAAACCGACACGAGCACCCCACGGTCCGTTGCCATATGCCAGCGTGCCGCCGACGCGCACGGGTGCGATGCGCGGCAAGGGCTCGCCGGTGTCGGTATTGATCGCGCGAACCAGGTCACCACGCCATTCGAGATCGAGGGTCGAGCCGTCGTTCATCTTCGAGAAACCGTCGGTGCCCAGCAGCCGCAAATTGCCGTTGGCCTCGATGCCGGTGAAGCGCGCGCGCACGCCGTTGTAGGCGTACTCGGCGAGCGCATCCGGTGTGCCAGGCAAGGCCAATACGTTGCCATCTGCGTCGAGTTCGCGCCCGGTCGAGGTCAGGCCGATGTAGTTCTGGAAGCGCGTGACGTACGCATTGACGCGCGCCGTATTCGGGCCCGACTTCCATTGCGCACCGATGTCCAGGCCGGTCGACTTCTCTTTCTTGAGCGATGGATCGCCGACCTCCCATGCGGCGGTCGCGACGTGCGGGCCGTTGGCGAAGAGCTCGTAGTCCTTCGGTGCACGCTCGGTGTACGCGAGGTTCGATGTCAGTTGCCACTGCGGTGCGAGATTGACCAGCGCCCCCAGTGCCGCACTGTGCGGGTTGAAGTCGCGCTCGCCGATCGCGAAGCGCGTCACGCTCGGGTCCTCCGGGTAGCCCAGCGACGTCACCTTCACTTGCTCGGTGCGCGCACCGAAGCTCAGGCGGCCCCACGACGTGCCCAGTTCTTCATGCAGAAAGATGGCGTTGGCCCGCGTGCGGCTGTTCGGCGCGAAGGCTTCTTCGCCATCGGCAGAGAAGCGGTTGCTCTCGCTGCTGAAGCCGATCAGGCCTTCGAAGTTTCCGATTTTCTGGTGCTTGGCTTCGAGCCTGAAGTCGTTGCTCTTGTTGGCGAAGGTGGTGCCGGCCGTGGCACCTTCGAACTCCGTGTGGCGATAGTCCGTGTGGCTCAGCTTGGCGTGCACGCTGGTGAAGAAGCCACCCGGCCGCCACTCGCCTTCGAGCGCGTAGCGATCCGACTTCATGCCGATGGTCACGTCGTCTTCGGCCACGGTGCCGTACGTGCTGCGGTAGGTGCTGGCGGAGGCACCGATCCAGCCCTGGTCGAAGAACAGCGTGCCGCCAATGGCGCCGCCGTGCGCCTGGTTGGCCGAGTTGCAGATGCGGCGCGCCAGACCCGGTGAACCCGGCTTGCTGCATTGCAGTTCGATCGGCACCGAGACATCGCCCGACTCACGATCGAAGGCGTCGACGTGCAACACGTAGCGATCGTTGCCGCCTTCGAGGACGACGCCGCCGTTCTTTTCCCGGTTGCCGGTCGAATAGCCCAGATCGGCGCGGCCGCCGAAGCTGCCTGCCGCATCGAAGGGTTCGGTCGGAATGCGGTTGTCGATGACGTTGACGACACCGCCGACCGCGCTGCCGCCGTACTGCAGTGCCGAGGGGCCGCGCAACACCTCGATGCGGTCGGTCACCAGTGCATCGACCGGCACCGCATGGTCGTAGCTCAGAGCCGACGCATCGGGCGCGCCGCCGCCGTTCTGCAGGATGCGGATGCGGTCGCCGTCCTGGCCACGGATGATCGGCCGGCTCGCGTTGGGGCCGAAGTAACTGCTGCTCACGCCGGGCAGCCCGTCGAGCGTTTCGCCGAGCGTGGACTGCGAACGCAGCAACAAGGCATCGCCTTTGAGCGAGGCGGTGGGTGCGATCGAATCCGTGGCGCCGAGCGGGTTGCCGGTGACGGTGATTTCCTGCAGCGTGGGCGCCGCGTTAGGGGTCGTTTCAGATTGCGCGTAGGCCGCCGAGGCGGCGAGCAAGGAGACAGCGGCGCCGATGGCGCCACGACGAAAAGAAGGGGTCATGAAATTGAGAAGCTCGTTGAATCGAAAGGAAGCCAGCAGGCGCACGCACGCTGAACGCGTGCGGCAGCCGCCGGAACCGAAAGCAGGGATTCAGCGAGAAGAAGGCGGACCGCGCGCTTGAAACAGCGCGACCCAGCGGGCGAGAACTTCGCCCTGAAAGAAGTCGAACGTGGCCGTCGGCAAGACCAACGGCAGAACGATCAAAGGTACGGCGATGGCCGCCGGCCCGTGGGAAAGTTGGTCGTACAAACGGCATTGCGCGTCGCCGTCCGCATGATCGGCAAAGAGCGCTGCGAAGCCGGTGAAGTGAGCGGTGCGAACGGCCTTGGCGACGGACTGTCTTGCAACGGCTGAAGCAGCGGGAGCCTTCGTTGCCTGCTCAGTGGCCTGCGGCGCGCCCGGCACGTGCACCACGCCATGCACCAGCCCCATCGTCGACGCGAACCAAAGCGCTACCGCCAGCAAGACGGCGATAAGCGGGTTCGCGCTTAGGCGCGGCAAACGGGACAGACGCAGTAAATGCACAGGCATAAAAGTCAGAACTCGGCCGAAAGACTCAACCCTTCACCTTCGAAGCAAAGGTCTTCTGGAACTTCTCGACTTTAGGGCCGACCACGAAAGCGCAGTAGCCCTGGTTCGGGTTGTTCACGAAATACTCCTGGTGGTAAGCCTCGGCCGTCGAATAGTTCGCAAGCGGCTCGACCTCGGTCACCAAGGGCGAGCGGTAAGTCTTGCTCTCGCCGATTTCGCGAATCACGCCATCGGCCACCTGCCTTTGCGCATCGCTCGTGTAGTAGATCCCGCTGCGGTACTGCGTGCCGGCATCGTTGCCCTGGCGGTTCAGCGTCGTCGGGTCGTGGATGACGAAGAAGATCTCGAGGATCTCGCGCAGGCTGATCTGCGCGGTGTCGAAGACGACCTTGACCACTTCGACATTGCCGGTGCGCCCAGTGCAGACCTGCTCGTAAGTCGGGTTGATCGTCTGGCCGTTGCAGTAACCGGATTCGACGTCGACGACGCCTTGCACCCGGTCGAAGACCGCTTCGGTGCACCAGAAGCAGCCGCCGCCCAGCACGATGGTTTCGGTTTTGGTGGATGGGTCGATGGAGGTGGGCATGGATGACATTGTGGCTTCTTGACGGTTTGAAGGGCGGTCACTACATTACTAACCCGTTAGTCATTAACGTTAATTTGCAATTTCTCGATGCCCGCTCCCCGCTTTTTCACCGACAAGATCTGCCCGATTCGGGGCAAGCGCGAGCGTCGGAAGGAAGCGCGACCGGGCGAACTGCTCGAAGCGGCACTCGACCTGTTCGTCGAAAAGGGCTTCGCCGCAACGAGATCCGAAGAAGTGGCGGCCCGCGCCGGTGTTTCCAAGGGCACCCTCTTCCTTTATTTTCCAAGTAAGGAAGAGCTCTTCAAAGCGGTCGTGGTCGAGAACCTGGCGGGCCGCTTCACCGAGTGGAACCAGGAGTTCAAAACCTTCGAGGGCAGCACCGCCGACATGTTGCGCTACTGCATGCGAATCTGGTGGGAGCGCGTCGGGGCGACCAAGGCGTCGGGGCTGACCAAGCTCATGGTGAGCGAGGGCAACAACTTTCCGGAGCTTGCCGCCTTCTACCGGCGAGAAGTCGTGCTGCCGGGCCACGACTTGCTGCGACGCATCCTGCAGCGCGGCATCGACAGCGGTGAGTTCGCGCCCGTCGATGTCGGGCTGGCGATCTACACCATCGTCGCGCCGATGATTTTCCTGATGCTGTCCAAGCACTCGAGCAGCATTTGCATCGACGGAGAAGTGCCGCTCGACCCGGAAAAGTACATCGCGCTGCAGGCCGAGACGGTGTTGCACGGGCTTTCCGCCACCCAGCGGAGCGCGCCATGAATCGCGGCATGAAGTGGGGAATTGCCACGCTTGCCATCGTGCTGGTCGCGGGCGGCGTGTTCCGCGCGATCGGTGCGCGCAAAGCTCAGACGGTGGCCGTCGCCGCAAAGGCGCCTTCGGAGACTGTCGTTCAGCTGGCCGCGGCCGATGTCGTCAGAGTGGCACGCCGCGAACTGGCGCAGACGCTTGCCGTGTCGGGCACCTTGCGCGCCGTCGATTCGGCCGCCGTCAAGGCGCGCGTTGCCGGCGAACTAACCGGCCTCACGGTACGCGAAGGCGACACGGTGACGGCCGGCCAGATCATCGGCCGCATCGAGCCGACCGAGTACGAATCGCGCTTGCGGCAAGCCCAGGAGCAGGCCGACTCGGCCAGCGCGCAGGCCGAGGTGGCTCAACGTTCGTACGACAACAACAAGGCGCTGGTCGACCAGGGATTCATCTCGAAGACCGCGCTCGACACCTCGCAATCGAACCTGAACGCGGCGCGCTCGACGCACCGGGCTGCGCTCGCGGCCGTCGACGTCACCCGCAAGTCCCTCACCGATACCGTGCTGCGCAGCCCGATCGCAGGGCAGGTCGCGCAACGGCTGGTGCAGTCCGGAGAGCGTGTCGCCATCGATGCGCGAGTGATCGAGGTGGTCGACCTTCGCAATATCGAAGTGGAGGCGACGCTGGCCGCGGCCGACTCGATCGCGGTGCGCGTCGGTCAGCGCGCGACGTTGCAGATCGAAGGCAGCGGCCTCGACGCCGCCGGCGCCGACAGCACGGTGGGGGCCACAGTGGCACGCGTCAACCCTAGCGCCCAGGCTGGCAGCCGCAGTGTGCTGGTCTACCTGCGGCTCGACCGCGCTACCGGGTTCAGGCAGGGCCTCTTCGCGCAAGGCCGCATCGACGTCGGGCGCAGTTCAGCGCTCGCGCTGCCACTGTCGGCTGTGCGCATCGACAAGCCGGCCCCGTACGTGCAGATGGTGGCCGACGGGCGCATCGTGCATCGCGCCGTGCAACCGGGAATGCGCGGCCAGGTCGACCGCCAGACGATGGTGGCGTTGACCGGCGTGGACGACGGCACCCTGGTTGTTGCCGGCACGATCGGCCCGCTGCGCGAAGGCACCTTGGTTCGCCTGGCGTCGGGCACCGCGCCGAACTGACCGACATGTGGTTCACCCGCGTCAGCCTCAGGAACCCCGTCTTCGCGACGATGCTGATGCTCGCGCTGGTGGTGCTCGGCATCTTTTCCTACCAGCGACTGCAGGTCGACCAGTTCCCCAACATCGATTTTCCGGTGGTCGTGATCACCACCGAATATCCCGGCGCCTCGCCTGAAATCGTCGAGAGCGAAGTCACCAAGAAGGTAGAAGAAGGCGTGAATTCGATCGCCGGCATCAACGCCCTCACCTCACGCAGCTACGAGGGGATGTCGGTGGTCATCATCGAGTTCCAGTTGTATGTCGATGGACGCAAGGCGGCCGACGACGTGCGCGAAAAAGTCGCTGCGGTGCGACCGCTGTTTCGCGACGAAGTGAAAGACCCGCGCGTGCTGCGCTTCGACCCGGCGTCGCGTGCGGTGTGGTCGGTCGCGGTGTTGCCGGACGGCGCCACCGGCAAACAACCGAGTGCCGTCGAACTCACCAATTGGGCCGATCAGGTGTTGAAGAAGCGGTTGGAAAACGTGCGCGGCGTCGGCTCGGTCACGCTCGTTGGCGGCACCAAGCGCGAGATCAACCTCTATCTCAATCCGCAGGCGATGGAGGCGTTCGGCGTCAGCACCGAGCAAGTCGTCAACGCGGTGAGGAACGAGAACCAGGCGTTGCCGGTCGGCTCGGTGCGTTCGCTCGAGCAAGACCGCGTGGTGCAGATCGACGCGCGCATGGAACGGCCCGAAGACTTCGGCAAGATCATCGTGATGCGCAAGGGCGGTGCGCCGATCCGCATCGACCAGGTCGCACGGGTGAGCGACGGTGCACAGGAGATCGACAGCCTCGCGCTGTACAACGGCCAGCGCACGCTGCTGCTGTCGGTGCAAAAGGCGCAGGACGAAAACACCATCGGCGTGGTGGACGGCCTCATCAGGGCCATTACCGAGATCCGGCCGCAACTGCCGCCTGGCATCAGGCTCGAACCCATCGGCGATGCGGCACGGCCGATTCGGGTGGCGGTAGAGAACGTTCGTCAAACGCTGATCGAGGGCGCTCTGCTCACCGTGCTCATCGTCTTTTTGTTTTTGAACTCGTGGCGCTCGACGGTGATCACCGGGCTCACCTTGCCCATCGCGTTGATCGGCACCTTCTGGTTCATGGCGATGTTCGGTTTCACCATCAACATGATCACGTTGATGGCGCTGTCGTTGTGCGTCGGCTTGCTGATCGACGACGCGATCGTGGTGCGCGAGAACATCGTGCGGCACGTACAGATGGGCAAGACGCCGTTTCGCGCGGCGCTCGATGGCACGCAGGAAATCGGGCTCGCGGTGCTGGCCACTACGCTGTCGATCGTCGCCGTGTTCCTGCCGATCGGCTTCATGGGCGGGATCATCGGCAAGTTCTTCCATGAGTTCGGCATCACGATCGTGGCGGCGGTGCTGATCTCGATGTTCGTGAGTTTTACGCTCGATCCGATGCTGTCGAGCATCTGGCACGACCCGTCCATCGACAAGCAGGGCCGGCGCGGCCCGCCAGTGACTTTCTACGACCGCACCATCGGCCGTGTCACCGGCTGGTTCGATCGATCGACCGAGCGCCTGGCCGAGGGCTACCAGAGCATCTTGCGGTGGTCGCTCGGGCACAAGCTCACCACCCTGCTGATAGCACTCGGCATCTTCGTCGGCAGCATCTTCATGGTGCCGTTGCTCGGCACCGAGTTCGTGCCCAAGGCCGACTTCTCGGAAACTGCGATCGCGTTCTACACGCCGGTCGGCTCCTCGCTCGAAGTGACCGAAGCCAAGGCACGACAGGTCGAAGGCATCCTGCGCGAGATGCCCGAAGTGCGCTACACGCTCTCGACCATCAACACCGGCGACGCGCAGGGAAAGATGTACGCCAGCATTTACGTGCGGCTGGTCGATCGCAAAGCGCGCAGCCGCAGCGTCGACCAGATGTCGGCGGTGCTGCGTCAGCGCCTGAGCACGGTGCCGGGCATGACGGTCACGCACGTGGGGCTGCGCGATTCGGTCGGCGGCAACAAGGCGGTCGAGTTCTCGTTGCAAGGCCCGGATCTGCAGGAACTCACGCGCCTGAGCCAAACCGTGATGGAGCGCATCCGCACCATCCCCGGCCTGGTCGATCTCGACTCCAGCCAGAAGCCGAACAAGCCGACGGTGAGCGTCGTCGTGCGGCGCGATGCGGCATCCGATCTCGGCCTGGGCGTGGCACCGATCGCCAGCGCGCTGCGCACGCTGGTGGCCGGCACCACGGTCGGCAACTGGCGCGCGCCGGACGACCAGACCTACGACGTCAACGTGCGGCTCGCCCCTGAAGTGCGCAACTCGCCGGCCGATCTTGAGCGCCTGCCTTTCGTGACCGCCGCCGCCGGCAGCAACGCCGACGGATCCAGCCGCGTCGTGCGACTCAACCAGGTCGCCGACGTGCGCGAATCGACCGGGCCGAACCAGATCAACCGCCGTGCACTGGCGCGCGAGGTGAGCGTCAACGCGAACACCGACGGCCGCTCGGCCGGCGAGGTGTCGAACGACGTCAAGGCCGCGCTGGCGGGCATCGCTTTCCCACCGGGCTACGGCTGGCAGTTCAGCGGCGCGACCAAGAACATGCAGGAGTCGTTTTCCTATGCCGTGTCTGCGCTGGCGCTCGCGATCATCTTCATCTACATGATCCTGGCGAGCCAGTTCAAGAGCTTCTTGCAGCCGCTGGCGCTGATGACGGCCCTGCCGCTCACGCTCATTGGCGTGGTGCTGGCGTTGCTTACGTTCCACTCGACGTTGTCGATGTTCTCGATCATCGGCATCGTGATGCTGATGGGGCTCGTCACCAAGAACGCGATTTTGCTGGTGGACTTCGCGATCCGCTCGCGTGAGCCGGGCGTCGATGCCGAAGGCCATGAAGTGCCCGGCCTGGAGCGCGCAGAAGCATTGCTGCTGGCCGCCCGCGTTCGGTTGCGGCCCATCCTCATGACCACGCTGGCCATGATCTTCGGCATGGTGCCACTGGCCTTCGCGATCAGCGAAGGCTCGGAGCAGCGCGCGCCGATGGGCCAGGCCGTGATCGGTGGCGTCATCACCTCCTCGCTGCTCACTCTGGTGGTGGTGCCGGTCGTGTACTGCTACATGGACGACCTTGCCGCCTGGGCGCGCCGCCGCTGGAGCGGCACCGTAGCGGACAAATCGGCAAAGACGGCACCGGCCCTGCCAGCCACGCCACCTAAAATCGAGGGTTTGCCCTGATCCCTCAAGGAAAAAACAGATGATGAATCCAACCCAGACGCAGGAGCGCTTGCGCTTCAACATGATCGAACAGCAGATTCGCCCCTGGGACGTGCTCGACCTCGAAATCCTCGACCTGCTCGCCACGATCCGGCGCGAAGACTATGTGCCGCGAGCGCACCGCGCCCTTGCCTTCTTCGACATGGAGATCCCGCTGCGTGACGGCTCCGTCGCCGGCCAGTTCATGCTGTCGCCGAAGGTCGAAGCCCGCATGCTGCAAGACCTGCACATTCAAAAGAACGAGTCGGTGCTGGAGATCGGCACCGGCTCCGGTTTCATGGCCGCGTTGCTGGCCCACCGCGCTGCGCAAGTGCTGACGCTCGAGATCGACGGCGAGCTGGCCGAAGCCGCCACGACGACGCTCGCTCGCAACGGCATCACCAATGTCGAAGTGCGCCATACCGACGGATCGAAGCCGCTGCCGAGCGGCCCGAGCTTCGACGTGATCGTGCTGAGCGGATCTGTGGCCCGCATGCCGCAGAACCTGCTGGGCTCGCTCAAGGTCGGCGGTCGCATAGCAGCCATCGTCGGCGACGAGCCGATGATGCGTGCCCATTTCGCCACCCGCGTGAGCGAAGGCAAGTGGGAAACGACACAGCCGTGGGACACCGTGGCACCACGCCTGCTCAACTTTCCCGAGCCTTCGCGCTTTTCGTTCTGAACCCGATCGAAGCGACCGACAAATGATCGACCAAGTACGCCCGTCTGATCTCGCTGCATGGTTCGCGCAGAACGCGGACGCAACGCCGGTATTGCTCGACGTGCGCGAGCCATGGGAATTGCAAACCGCGAGCGTCGCGCCGCAAGGCTTCACGCTCTTGGCGATCCCGATGAACGAAGTGCCCGCGCGCCTGGCTGAACTCGACGATGGTCAGCGCATCGCGTGCCTCTGCCATCACGGTGCACGCAGCCAGCGGGTGGCCGCCTTCCTGAGCCAGAACGGCGTTGCCGAGGTGGCCAACGTGGCAGGTGGCATCGACGCCTGGTCGGCCCAGCACGACGCTGCCGTGCCGCGCTACTGATTTTTCTTCAAGGACTCTTCAATGCCCTTCTGGCCCCGGCTTCTCCCACTTCCTGCCGCGCTCGCAACGTTCTTTGCCGCGGTCGTACCGTCGGCACACAGCCAGAGCTTGATCGAGCTTTTCGACGCCGCACGCGGCTACGACGCAACCTACCAGGGTGCACGTGCGCAGTACGACGCCAGCCTGGCGCGCGCGGCACAGGCCAAGGCCGGCATCCTGCCGGCGGTGGGGTTGACGGCAGGGGCAGGCCGCACCGATCTCGGCATCAACGTGCTGGCCGGCACGCAGGGCTCTGTGGCTCGCGACTACAACACGCAGAACGTTGGCATCAACGCAACGCAGCCGATCTACCGGCCGGCCAACTGGGCCACCTACGAACAGGGCCTGCGGCAAGCCGATATCGCGCAGGCCGTGCTCACCACCGCCGATCAGGACCTGATCGTGCGCGTGAGCCAGGCGTACTTCGACGTGCTGGCCAGCCAAGACAGCCTGGCGCTGGTGCGGGCGCAAAAGGTGGCCGTCGCCGAGCAACTCGCATCGGCCAAGCGCAACTTCGAAGTCGGCACCTCGACCATCACCGACTCGCGCGAAGCGCAGGCCCGCTACGACCTGGTCATCGCGCAGGAGATCGCTGCCGAGAACGACTTGCAAGTGAAGAAGATCGTGCTCGACCAGCTGGTCGGGCGACCGGGCAGCGCGCCGACGCCGCTGGCTGCGCCTGTCGTGTTGCCGACGGCGCTGCCGGCCGACATCAACGCATGGGTCTTGCAGGCCGAAGACATGCACCCGTCCATTCGCCAGGCACGGCTCGGGCTCGATGTCGCGAGTCTCGAAGTACAAAAGGCCGAAGCCGGTCACAAGCCGACGCTCGACGCCAACCTCGGCTACAACGTGACGCGCAACCCGAGCGGCACGAGCACCAGCACGGTCGGCACGCGCATCAACGCAGCGACCATCGGCGTGGTGTTCAACCTGCCGCTGTTCGCCGGGTTCGCAACCGAAAACCGCATCAAGGAAACGCTGGCGCTCGAGGAGCAATTGAAGCAGCAACTCGAATCGACCCGCCGCAGCGTGACGCAGGCAACGCGCTCGGCCTACCTGGGGCTGGTGTCGGGCGCGGGCCAGGTCAAGGCGCTGGAAGCGGCGGAGTCGTCGAGCCAGAGCGCGCTCGATGCGAACCGGCTGGGATACCAGGTGGGCGTGCGCATCAACATCGACGTGTTGAATTCGCAGAGCCAGCTCTACCAGACCAAGCGCGACCTCGCGCAAGCGCGCTACAACGTGCTGCTGGGCAACTTGAAATTGCGACAGGCCAACGGCACGTTGACGGCGGACGATCTTCAGGCGATCAACTCGACGCTGGCGGCGCCGGGCAGCGCGGCGGCCAACGCTTCGCCGACGGCTCCCTCTGCTGCGACGCAAAGCCCTGTGCCCGTGGCGCCTACGCCATCGATCGTGGTGCCTCCGGTGCAGATCCAGCCGTTCAATCCGACACCTCCGGTGATGCCGACCGCACCGCCGGCGCCACCAGTGATCAATCCGCCGGCTCGCTGACAGCAGCCAGCCGACCTAACCGTCGTCGCGGTCTCTTCAGTCGCCGACCATGGGATCGAGAAGGTCGGGGTCCAGCAGTTCGGGTTCCGTGCGTTCGAGAGGCGCGTCTTGCACCAGCGCCAATACGGCTGCGGCCGTACGTTGTGCGGCGCCACGGTTGGAAGATGAGAAAGCGATGGCTGCCTCCACCATCGCTTCTCGCTTGCCCGCATTACCGACCAGCCCCAGCGCCGCCATCACCGCATGTTCCATGTCCGGCACACGCTGCGCCGCGCCAGCCGACAAGGCCAAGTCGGCCGCTTCGGCAAAGTTGAAGGTCGAAGGGCCCATGACGATCGGGCAACCGCACGCAGCTGCCTCGATCAAGTTCTGCCCGCCCAGCGGCTCGAAGCTGCCACCGAGCAATGCCACGCTGGCAAGCCCGTAATACAGCGCCATTTCGCCGAGCGAATCGCCCAGCCAGATTTCGGAATCGGCCGGCCCGCTGGCCGAACTCCGGCGCGCCACGCCGAAACCTTGCGACTCGATCAATGCCGCCACTTCATCGAAGCGTTGCGGATGCCGCGGCACGATCATCCATTGCACCTCGTGCACGCGTTTGGCGATGGAACTGATGGCGGCTTGCGCCGGCGGCACCGGCACCGCGGCGCCGAAGCGCTTGAGCACTTCGAGCAGCATGCGCTCTTCGCCGTCCCGCGAACTTGCCAGCACGACGATCGGCTTGGGCAACGACGCACGCAGCGAATCGGCAGCTGCCAACTGGCGCAAATCCGGTGCTGCGTCGAACTTCAGGTTGCCGTAGACGCCGGCGACCTTGGCGCCCAGAGACACCAGCCGATGCGCATCGGCCTCGGTCTGCGCCCACACCGCTGCGAGCGCGCCGTACGCCGGCCGCGCCAACCACGCGAGCCGTTCAGCAGAGGCCAACGACTTGGCGTTGAGGCGCGCATTGGCAAGCACCAGCGGGATGCCGCGCTCGGCACAGGCCGCAGCCATTTCAGGCCAGACCTCGGTTTCCATCAGCACGCCGATGCGCGGTTGAAACCGATCGAGAAAGGCGGCGACGGCCTGCTGCGTGTCCCACGGCAACCAGACCTGCATGTCACCGGGCTCCAGCAGCTTGGCGCCCTCTTCGCGACCGGTGGCGGTGCCGTGCGTGAGCAGGATCGGCACACCGGGATGCTGGCGTCTCAGTTCGATCAGCAGGATGCCGGCCGCGCGCGATTCACCGAGCGACACCGCATGGATCCAGCACCAGTCGGTGCCAGTGAGTGCCGCGTCGTAAACGCCGAAGCGCTCTTCCACCGCCACGGCGTATCCGGGTTCTGCGACCGCGCGCTTGCGCAGCTTGCGGCGCAGCATCGGCTGCGCGAGTCGCATCATCGCGCCGTACAGGCGCAGCACCGACGACCTCACGTTGCGCAGGGTCTGCGCGCTCAGTGCGATGCCTCGGCCAGCGTGGCGTCGGGCTTGACCGTCTTCAGCAGCGCCATCATCTGATCCTGGATGCGGTGCAGCGCGGCGTCGGTATGGCCTTCGAAGCGCATGACCAGCACCGGCGTGGTGTTCGACGCGCGGATGAGGCCAAAGCCATCGGGCCAGTCCACGCGCAAACCGTCGATCGTCGACACGCTCGCCGGCGCATCGAAGGTCGCCGTCTTGACGAGCTGCGCCACCAAGAGATGCGGCTCGCCTTCGGCGCACTGAACGTTAAGCTCGGGCGTGGAAAAGCTGGTCGGAAGCGCCATCAACACCGCGTTGGCGTCAGGACTCTTGCTCAAGATTTCGAGCAGACGACAGCCGGCGTAGGTGCCGTCGTCGAAACCAAACCAGCGCTCCTTGAAGAAGATGTGGCCGCTCATCTCGCCACCCAGCGGTGAATCGATTTCCTTCATCTTCGCCTTGATCAGCGAATGGCCGGTCTTGTAGATCATCGGCACGCCGCCGGCCGCTTCGATGGCCGGGGCCAGCTGTTGCGAACACTTGACGTCGTAGATGATGGTGCCACCTGGCACGCGAGAAAGCACGTCTTGGGCGAACAGCATCATCTGGCGGTCGGGAAAGATGTTAGTGCCGTCTTTGGTGACGATGCCCAGGCGGTCGCCGTCGCCGTCGAACGCGAGGCCCAGCTCGGCATCGCCCGCCTTAAGTGCGGCCATCAGGTCGTTCAGGTTTTCTAGCTTGCTCGGGTCCGGGTGGTGATTGGGAAAGTTGCCGTCGACCTCGCTGAACAGCTCGGTCACCTCGCAGCCGAGCGCGCGGAAAATGGCGGGGGCCGAAGCACCCGCGATGCCGTTGCCCGAATCGACCACGATCTTCATCGGCCGCGCCAGTTTGATGTCGCCGACGATGCGCTGCGTGTAGGCCTCGGTCACGTCGACCGTGCGAACGGTGCCACCCGGCGCCAGCGTGGCGCTATCGGCCTCGATGGTCTTGCGCAGGCCCTGGATCTCGTCGCCGTAGATCGCGCGGCCGGCCATCACCATCTTGAAGCCGTTGTAGTCCTTCGGGTTGTGGCTGCCCGTGACCTGAATGCCGCTGCGGCACAGCGTGTGCGCCGCGAAGTAAAGCATCGGGGTGGTGACGGCACCGACGTCGATGACTTCGATGCCCGTCGCCACCAGCCCGCGGATGAGTGCCGCGGCGAGCGTGGGGCCCGACAAACGACCGTCACGGCCGACCGCCACCGTCGTTTCGCCGGCGGCGCGCGCCGCACTGCCGAAGGCCTTGCCGAGTGCCTCGGCCACATGGGTGTCGAGGGTGACAGGAACCACGCCACGAATATCGTAGGCCTTGAAGATCGAAGCGTTGATTTGCATGAACAGATTGTAGGCACAAGGCCTCGCGGCCAGATGTCCGGAAATGGCTGATTGTGCGGCGCCATCGTCCTAAGATTGCGCCATGTCGAACCTCACCGCCCCACCGTCACCAGCCAACGGCGCGCCGCTGGAGAACGACGCCTGCTACCTCGCCATGAAGACGCACGACGCACGCTTCGATGGCTCGTTTTTTACCGCAGTGACCTCAACCGGAATCTATTGCCGGCCAGTCTGCCGGGTGCGCACGCCGCGGCGCGAAAACTGCCGCTTCTTTCGACATGCCGCGCAAGCCGAGGCCGAAGGGTTTCGCCCTTGCCTGCGCTGCCGGCCAGAACTGGCACCGCGCGCCGCAAGCTGGTCGACCGAAGATGCGTCGCGCATCCTCGCGTTGCAGGCAGCGCGCCTCATCGACGAGCCGGATGCGTGGTCGCACGGTGACGATGACAGCGGCCCCGGCGCGGCACAGATCGCGGCGAAGCTGGGGGTGAGCGACCGTCACTTGCGGCGCATATTCGAGACGCAGTTCGGCGTGTCGCCGTTGCAGTATCTGCAGACGCGCCGCTTGCTGGCTGCCAAGCAACTCATCGCCGATACGCGCCTGCCGATGACACAGGTGGCGCTGGCCAGCGGCTTCGCCAGCGTACGCCGCTTCAACGATGCTTTCGTCGCGCACTACGGCCTGAACCCGAGCGCCTTGCGGCGTGCCGGCGGCAACGCCGAGGCCCGTGAAGGCCAGCCAATTGAAGTGCGGCTCGGTTACCGACCGCCGTACGACACGGCCGCCATGATCGGCTTCTTCGAGCGCCGCGCGTTGCGCGGTGTCGAGACGGTGTCGGGCGCCGGCGATGGCATGCGCTTCGCACGCACGGTGCGTGTCCAACAAGGCACGCGCGTCCATGCGGGGTGGCTCCAGTTGCGCTTCGACACCGAGCGCGAGCAGTTGATGCTGTCGGTGGGCGATTCGCTGGCGTCCGTTCTGCCGATCGTCATCGCCCGGGTGCGTGCGATGTTCGATCTCGACGCAGACCCCATCGCGATCAACGCAGCGCTGCACGCCAGCTTTCCAGATGGCGACGGCATGCGCGTGCCGGGCACCGTCGACGGCTTCGAGCTGGCGGTGCGTGCGGTGCTCGGGCAGCAGATCACGGTGGCTGCGGCACGCACGATTGGCTCGCGGCTGGTCGAAGCATTCGGTGAGCGGATCGCCACGCCGATCGACGGGCTCGACCGGCTCTTTCCGACGCCCGCAGCGATCGCGGCGGCGAGCGGCGATGCGCTGGGTCAGCTCGGCATCGTGAAGCAACGCCAAGGCGCGTTGCAGGCCCTGGCGCGCGAAGTCACCGAAGGCCGGCTGGCACTGCACGCGGGCGCCGATGTGCCGTCGACGCTGATCGCCTTGCAAGCTTTGCCCGGCATCGGCGACTGGACAGCGCAGTACATCGCCATGCGCGCGTTGCGCTGGCCCGACGCGTTTCCGGCTGGCGACGTCGCGCTGCAAAAGGCGCTCGGCGTGACGACCGCGCGCGCTGCAGCGGAGGCATCCCAAGCCTGGCGGCCATGGCGCGGCTACGCGGTGCTGCGCGCCTGGCACACGCTGCCTGCAAGCGCGGCGCCGGGCATCACGACATCCGCCACATCCGCTACAGCCAAGGCAATACAAGAACCAACGACGAGGACAGGCACCATCGCCTGAGACACCATGAAATTCAAGAACGCAACGATCTACACGACGCACATCGACAGCCGCCTCGGCGGCGTCACGCTGGCCGCCACCGACGAGGGTTTGGCGGGGGCATGGTTCGATAATCAAAAGCACTCGCCCGACACCGCGGGATGGCAGTCGAACGACGCGCATCCGGTGCTGCGCGAGGCAGCCGCGCAACTGCGCGACTACTTCGACGGCAAGCGGCAGCGCTTCGACCTGCCGCTCGACCTGTCGCACGGCACGGCGTTCCAGCAGAGCGTGTGGCAGGCGCTGCTCGCGATTCCTTCGGGCGCGACGACCAGCTACGGCGCGCTGAGTGCCGGTGTCGGCAAGCCGGCCGCCGTGCGCGCAGTGGGCGCTGCCGTGGGGCGCAATCCGATCAGCGTGATCGTGCCGTGCCATCGCGTCGTCGGCAAAGACGGTTCGCTCACGGGCTATGCCGGCGGGCTTGAGCGCAAGACGGCGCTGCTCGAACTCGAAGGCGCCTTGTGAGTGGTGCGGTAAAGGGCGTCGCGGTCGCAGCGGTCGAACCAAACCCGCGCCGCTGGCTGATCGATCTGGTGTTGCTCGGTGCGCTCTGGGGAGCGTCGTTTCTGTTCATGCGCATCGCCGCGCCGGAGTTCGGGGCCTTGCCTGCGGCCGCCGTGCGCGTGGGTATCGCAGCACTGTTTCTGCTGCCGCTGTTGCTGGTGAGAGGCCACGGACCGACGCTGGCGCGCCACTGGAAAGCGACGATGCTGATCGGTGTTTTCAACTCGGGCATTCCGTTCGCGCTCTTCTGCTTTGCGCTGCTCACCATCAACACCGGGCTTGCTGCCGTGCTCAACGCGACGGTGCCGATGTTCGGCGCGCTGGTGGCGTGGGCATGGTTCAAGGACCGGCCCGATGGCTCACGCATCGTGGGCCTCATGATCGGCTTCGCGGGCGTCGCAATGTTGGCGAGTCGCAGCGCCGGGCTGCATTCCAGCGCCGACGGCCACGATGCCATGTGGGCCGTGCTGGCTTGCCTGGGTGCGTGCATGAGCTACGGCATTTCGGCCAGCGCCTCACGTCGTTTTCTCGGAGGCATTCCGCCTTTGGCGACTGCCACCGGCAGCCAGATCGGCGCCACGATCGTGCTCGCGTTGCCGGCGCTGTGGCTCTGGCCCGCGCAGATGCCCAGCAGCCGCGCGTGGCTTGCGCTGATCGCATTGGGCGTCGCATGCACGGGGCTCGCGTACATCCTGTTCTTTCGTCTGATCGAACACGCCGGCCCGGCCCGCGCGCTCACGGTGACCTTTCTGGTGCCGGTGTTCGCGGTGCTCTACGGCACCGTTTTCCTCGACGAGCGCATCACGCAATGGATGCTTATTTGCGCTGCCGTGATCGTTTGCGGCGTGGCACTGTCCACCGGCATCGTCAAGCTGCGGCGGCCGGCGGCGGCGCTTTAAATCGCGCTGGCCACGACGTTGATGGAGAGCGCGAGCACCAGCATGTTGAAGGCGAACGAAAGGAGGCTGTGCACCGTCGTGATGTGTCGCATCTCGCGCGACGTGACCTGCACGTCCGACACCTGCGAGGTCATGCCTACGACATAAGAGAAGTACATGAAGTCGAAGTAGTTCGGGTCGAGCTTGCCCGGAAAGTCGAGGCCGGCACCGGCGATCTTGTTGTTCTTTTCTTCCTGGTAGTAGCGGTGCGCATAGTGAAAGGCATAGATGGTGTGGATCATCAGCCAGGAGAGCGCCAGCGACACCACGCCCAGCACGACATGCGCTGCCCGCTCGACATCGCTCAGGCCCTTGACCTGCTTGAGCAACATCACGATGACACCGACGCTGACCAGCGCCGCTGCAAGCATGGCGGTCAGGATCAACGCGGTCGGCTGGTCGAGCGCCTGAGCGCGGGCACGCGTGTGCTCGGCGTCGCACGTTTCGGCCAGCCAAAAAGCCAGCATCAGGTAAACGAGGACGCCGCTGCACCAGCCCACGAGCCCACGCGGGAGGCCGTCGAGAGGCCATGCCAGGGTTCCGACCACCAAGCCGACGACGCCTCCGTACAGCAGACGTTGCGGGCCCTGTGTCGATGAGAGATGTTTACGCATAGCAGGAATGTATCGGCTGCCACCGCTGCCGGCGCCACAATCGTTCAATGACATTCGTAGTCCGTATCCGCAAGGTCGGGTGGGTCCTGCCCACCTTGAGCGCCATGATTGCCTCTATCGCCTCAGTTACCTTCTCGGACGTGGCCCTTGCCGCACCGCCCGGTCGCGTTCCCGACACCATCGAGCAACGTGCCGCCGCCTGCATCGCCTGCCATGGTCGCGAAGGCGCCACCGGCAACACGGCCTTTTTTCCGCGCCTTTCGGGCAAGCCGGCCGGCTACCTCTTCAACCAGCTCCGCAGCTTTCGCGACGGTCGCCGCTTCAACTCCGACATGGCCTACATGGTTCAACATCTTTCCGATGCGTATCTGCTCGAGATTGCCGAATACTTCGCCGGCCTCGATCTGCCCTATCCGCCCGTCGCGACGACGAGCGACGCTACGCCCGAGATGCTGCGGCGCGGCAAGGCGCTCGTCGTCGACGGCGACCGGAGTCGTGGCATCCCTGCATGCGCGGCATGCCATGGCACCGCCCTCACCGGCGTGCTGCCGGCCATCCCCGGACTGGTCGGGCTACCGCGCTTGTACCTGTCGTCGCAACTCGGTTCGTGGCTGACCGGCGAGCGCCATGCGCTCGCGCCGGACTGCATGGCGGAGGTGGGCAGCAAGCTGACGAGCAGCGACATCAACGCAGTGGCTGGCTGGCTTGCATTGCAGCCGGTGCCGGTCGATGCCCGGCCCGCAGCGTCGTTGCACGGCCCGGCACCGATGGCATGCAGCGGGATGACGCCATGAGCAACCACGATAAAAGCGACGACCGCAACCACAACCGCAACGACAACGACAAAGACGATCCGCCCCGTTCGATGCTGCGTCGCATCGTGTTCGCCCTGCTGGTGACTACGGCGCTGGCATCGCTGATCGGCGCGGCGCTGATCGGGATGAGGCTGTTGGGCCCCGAACGCGTCGCGGACGACGCAACTCCAGTCTTCGTCGCCACGGCAGGCCAGGTCGAGCGAGGCCGCTATCTCGCACTCGCCGGCAACTGTGCCGGCTGCCACACCACGCGCGGCGGCGCGGCATACGCGGGCGGCCTGGCCATCGACACTCCCTTCGGCACCATCTATTCGAGCAACCTCACATCCGACAACGCTCATGGTCTGGGCAACTGGAGCGCGGCGCATTTCTGGGGCGCCATGCACAACGGCCGCTCCCGCAATGGCAGGCTGTTGTATCCCGCATTTCCGTATCCGAATTTCACCAAGGTAACGCGCGAAGACTCCGACGCCATTTATGCCTACCTGCGAAGCGTGCCCGCGGTGTCGGTGCGCAACGTGCCGCATGCATTGCGCTTTCCGTACAACACCCAGGCCGCGCTCGTCGTGTGGCGTGCCTTGTCTTTCACGCCCGGCACCTTCGTCGCAGACACACGACAGCCCGCCGAATGGAACCGCGGCGCATACCTGGTCGATGGGCTGGGCCACTGCATCGCCTGCCATGGCACGCGCAACGTGCTCGGCGCCACCGAGGAAAAGCGTGGCCTGTCGGGCGGGCTGATACCGGTCGAGAACTGGTATGCGCCGTCGCTAGCCGACCCGCAAGAAGCGGGGCTGGCTGACTGGCCGACCGCCGACATCGTCGCGCTGCTGCAAACTGGAACATCGACACATGGATCGGTGCTGGGACCGATGGCGGAAGTGGTCTACCAGAGCACGCAGCATCTGGGCGAAGCCGACCTGACAGCGATGGCAACTTATCTGAAGGCATTGCCTGCGGTCGCTGCCGCTGACGATCGAAAAATGGCCGATAGTGCCAAACCGTCAGCAACGAAAGTCAGTCGGCGCGACGTTGGCGTGATGGAGCGTGGCAACAGAATCTTCGATCAACGTTGCGCTTACTGCCACGGCGACGTCGGCCAGGGTGCGCAAGACGCCTACCCGCCGTTGGCAGGCAATCGCGCCGTCAATATGCGCTCGCCGATGAACCTCATCCAGATGGTGCGGCACGGCGGCTTCTTGCCTTCCACGGCCGGCAATCCGCGGCCTTACGGCATGCCTGCGTTCGGTCATGTGCTGGACGACAGCGACATTTCGGCGGTGCTGACTTACGTGCGCGGATCATGGGGCAACGATGCGGAACCGGTGTCGGCGCGGGACATGATGAAGCGGTGAGGGAGTGGGGGCCTGAGCCACTTCCTGCATCGTCTTTTGCCTGTCAGCAATGCCTCCAGCGATCAAAGCTGCGACCACAGCGACCATAGGTGTTGCGACTGCTGCTACGCAAGCAGTCCAGTGCACTACCGGCAGAACGGGCGCCGGTTGCGGCGGCAGTTGCAGAGTAATCTCAACTTGCTGAGTCGCTCCTATTGCTGGCGCTGGCGCCTGAACTTCTCCCATGGTCCGTTCTCCTGTCTTTTGCTCCGGGTCAAGTGGGGCATTTGGTCAATGACGACTACAAAATCAACCCCCATGAAAAATGGCTGTATGTGCGCGGCCTGTTACGTACCCGTGACTACTATGGCGAATGGATTGCTTCATGGCTAAAGAGCAGTTCGACACAGCGCAGGCGCACCCCGCGCAGTGACGCAGCATTCGGAGATGTTTCGCTCTATGCATCCAACGTCAAATGCTGCCCATGAATAGCAGCGGCAGCGGACGAAGCGAGAAAGCCGATCGTCTTTGCCGCGACCGCAGTCGATACCCATTCATCGGGATTTGCATCCGGCATCGCCTGTCGGTTGGCCGGTGTGTCGAGCACGCTGGGTGCCACGCTGTTCACGTTGATTCGGTGCGGTACGAGTTCGGCCGCCATCGACTCGACCAACCGCTGCAGCGCGCTTTTGGAGGCGATGTATGCCGACATTCCCGCGAGGCCGCGCCCGGCTGTCTTCGCCGTCACTGCGATCACGCTGCCCGCTTTGCGCTCGATCATCGAAGGGACGAAAGCCTGGGCCACCGCGACGAACGACCACGCGTTGAGATCCATCATGCGATCCCACGCCGCACGCGTCAGTGCATGTGTCTCTTCGCCCATCGCGAAGCCGCCTGCGATGTGCACGACGGTGTCGACGTGCGTGAACGCCGCCAGCACTTGCTTCGCCGCGCCGGCGACTGCAGACGCCGACGTAACGTCTGCCGCGATCAGCAGATGCCGCGAGTTGTCCAGGCCAGGATACGCGCTGCTCAGGTGTTCGGCGCTATGGTCCAGCAGCGCGACACGCGCGCCCGCATCCAGAAAGTACTGCGCGACCGTGCGACCCAAGGCACCCGCGGCGCCGGTCAATACGACGTTTTGTGGCGTGTTTGCTTCGATCATGGTGTTTCCCTCAAGCCGGCGACAAAAACGCATCCTAGCGCGGCCTGTTTTTGCTGGGCTATAATCGAAGGATTGCCTGATGACAGCGATGTCGATTCAGGGGCTCTTAGCTCAGTTGGTAGAGCAGCGGACTCTTAATCCGTAGGTCGAGTGTTCGAGTCACTCAGGGCCCACCACCAAACATCCCGTGGTATTGAAAAGCCTGCTATTTATTTAATAGCAGGCTTTTTTCATTTCGCGATCGGATCGAACTTCCCCGCCACTTCGTCGACCGACGTGTTCTGCGCGCCTGCGATGAGCCAGCGGCCGTCACGCTTCACCAGAAACATGTCGCGGCGCACCCGTCAGTTTTCAGCCGCGATGCAAGTGTTCGCCCCCGCCTGTCCGCCAAGTCGTCCACTGTGCCGACAAGCGGCATGAAACGATTAGACAGCGGCTATGTGGGATTGAACCCAAGCGGTGCGCATAGTTAATCGAGCGCCACGAGACACTCATATATGCCAACCGCCTGCAGTCGCTGAAGCACTGCGATCCCATGACAACGCAGCTTTTGCTGCGTTTGAAGATCGGGTCACTGCCACTTTGCATGCGGCTGGAATGCCGAGCGGCTATTTGCACCGAGTCCTTCATTCCGACCGCACATTGGCGAGGAGTAAAGTCGAGTCCCTCACAGTCCCTGGAATTACTTATGGCGCAGACCTACGAGCAAGTGCAAAAGCAGATCGAGTTGTTGCAGCAGCGAGCACAGAAACTGCTCCAACGCGAGGCCATTGGAGTCATCGAGCGCATCAAGGAAGCGATAGCGCACTACGGAATCACTGCTGCGCAACTTGGCTTCGAATCCAGCACTGCGCCGAGCGTGACAGTGGGTTCCAAGGCCAAGTCTTCGGCATCGCAATCTCCAAAATTCGCCGATGGCAATGGCAACGTCTGGAGTGGTCGCGGACCGCGTCCACGTTGGCTTCGCGAAGCACTGACGGCTGGAAAAGCACTCGAAGACTTTGTCGGAACGGCGACAACGACAGCCGCAAACGCCCTGCTTCCAAAAGCAATGAAGAAAGTAAAGCCAACCAAGCGGAAAAACGCTGCGGCGAAGGCGAAATCGACGTCCAGGCCGCGCTACAAAGACGATGCTGGACGTGAATGGAGTGGGATGGGCCCGCGTCCCAAGTGGCTGAAGGAAGCCATCGCGTCCGGAAAGACCCTGGAACAACTTGCCAGCTGAACAGTCTCTGACTGATTGCTGACCGAACCGGCAGACGCCACTCTACCGGCTCATGGCGTCACATCAATGCGACTTCGGCATGTTGAGATCGATCACCGGATTCCCGTTGTTATCGGAGTAGCCGCTGCGAGCCCGACTAGTTCGGACCTAAGACACCGACACTTTTAAAGGCATTGCTGGGGCACTTTGCGGCGCAGCGCAACGCGCATGTTGCATGCGAGGGTCTATGAAGGTTCAACGCGCGACGCCGAGCAACCGCTCCAGCACCTCGGGCTGCACCCGCAAGGCCGCTGCAGTGTCGGCATGCACCACGGTCCCTTGGTCGAGCACCACGGCTTCGTCGGAGATCGCCAGGATCGCCTGCGGATGCTGCTCGACGATGATCGCCGACAGCCCCTCGTCTTGCGTAATGCGGCGGATGGCGCGCAACAACTCTTCCACGATGATCGGCGCCAACCCTTCCAACGGCTCGTCGAGCAGCAGCAGTTTGGGGTTGACCACCAGCGCACGGCCGACCGCCAGCATCTGCTGCTCGCCGCCCGACAACTGCGTGCCCAGGTTGCCCTTGCGCTCTGCCAGCCGCGGGAACATCTCGTAGACACGCTGCGCGTTCCACTTGCCGGTGCGCTCCACGGCTGTGAGGTTCTCATGCACCGTGAGCGACTTGAAGATGTTGCGCTCCTGCGGCACCCAGCCTATGCCCGCAGCAGCGCGCTGGTGCGGCGCGAGCTTGTGCAGCGCAACCGCAGACGCGCCGGCGCCCAGCGTGATGCTTCCGCCATGCTGCCGCGTCGCGCCGGCCAGCGTGTTGATCAGCGTGGTCTTGCCCGTGCCGTTGCGGCCCAGCAGTGCCAGCGTCTGCCCTTCGCCGAGGGTCAGCGAAATACCGGTAAGCACCACGGCCTCGCCGTAACCAGCGCTCAGGTTCTCGATGCGGAGCAACTCAGACATGCGCCGCTCCTGCCAAGTTGTCGGAGCCGCCCGTCCCAACAGCTCCATGGCCGAGGTACACCTCTTTGACCTTCGGATCGTTGGCGATGGTGTCGGGGTCGCCCTCGGTCAACAGCGTGCCGTTGACCAGCACCGTCATGCGATCGGCGAAGCTGAAGACCAGGTCCATGTCGTGCTCGATCAGCAGCACCGACACATCGGCCGGCAAGGCGGCGACAGTCTGCAGCAACTCCTCACGCTCCCCCGCCGGCACGCCGGCCACCGGCTCGTCAAGCAACAGCACGCGCGGCTCGCACGCCAGCGCAATGGCGATTTCGAGGAGACGTCGCTTGCCATACGCCAGGTGCTTCACTTGTTGCGACGCGACTTCTGCAAGACGAAATTGGTCGAGCAATTGCGCAGCACGTTCGACCACCGCCTTCGATGCGCCCAGCGGTTTCCACCACTGCGCCGCACCGCCTTGCTGCTGCGACACGACCAGCGCCAGCGTTTCCAGCGGCGTCATCGAATCGAAGAGTTGGTTGATCTGAAACGTGCGCACCATGCCGCGCGCGACGCGCAGATGCGGCGGCAGTCGGGTGATGTCCTGGCCCAGCAATTCGATGCGCCCTTCGGTCGGCGTCAGCACGCCGGTCAGGATGTTGATGAGCGTCGTCTTGCCGGCGCCGTTGGGGCCGATGAGCGCGTGACGCGCACCGCGCTTGAGCGTGAGCGAGACATTGTTGGTCGCGGTGATGCCGCCGAAACGCATCACCAGGCCGGTGGCGGCGAGAACGGTTTCGGTGACAGCGGTGTCGGTCACTTCGGCATTCATGCGCGTTTGAACCAGGTCGATGGCTTGAACAAGCGCTCGCGCCCGACCAGCACCAAGATGACCAGGATCAAGCCGATCCAGAACATCCAGTACTGCGGCGTCACCGCAGACAGCCAGTTCTGCAACAGCTTGAAAACGATGGCGCCAGCCACGCCGCCGTAAAGCCAGCCCACGCCGCCGATCACCAGCATCAGAAGCACGTCGGCCGAGCGGTCGAAGGCCAGCACGTCGAGCGAGGCGAAACCGGTGGTTTGCGCGAGCAGCGCGCCCGCCGCGCCCGCCACGCCTGCGGCGACCGTGTAGATCGTCACCAGCCGCACCGCGACCGGAATACCGATGGCCATGGCACGCAGCCGGTTGTCGCGAATCGCCTTCAGCGTCGCGCCGAAGGGCGAGTGCACGAGCCGGCGCATCAGCAGAAAAAGCACCAGCATCACGACGAGCGAATAGGTGGCCGCGGTGCGACCGAAGAGGTCGAACTCGAAAAACCCGAGCACCGGCGCCATCACCACGCCTTGCAAGCCATCGGCGCCGCCGGTCAGCCAATCGAGCTTGTTGGCCAGCTCCAGCAAAAGCAATGCAGTGCCGAGCGTGACCATCAACCGCGTGAGGTCGCTGCCACGCAGGATGGTGACGCTGGCGATAGTGCCCAGCGCCGCCGACAGCACGATCGCGACCACCAGACCGACGGTCGGGTCCGGCATCACGAGCTTGGCGAACAACGCAGCTGCGTAAGCCCCGAAACCGAAGAACGCCGCATGCCCCAGCGACACGATGCCGGCATAGCCGAGGATCAGGTCGAGCGACATCGCGAACAGCGCCACGATGGCGATCTCGTTGACCAGCAACGCATGCGACGGCACCAGCCAGGGCAGTGCGAAAGCGACTATCCAGACGGCGAACTCCCACGGCCGCCAGCGCGCTTTTCTCAGCAGCACGAGGCGTGCGCTGTCAGCTTGATCGCTCCGGACATCGCTGGCCATCAACGGCCTCCCTTGCGCGTGAACAGGCCTTGCGGTCGCCACATCAAGATCAGGATCATCAGCAGGTAGACGGTGAATGCGCCCATCTTGGGAATGAAGTATTTGCCCGCCACATCGGCGATGCCGAGCAGCAGTGCCGCCGCCAGCGGCCCGGTGATCGACGAGGTGCCGCCGACGGACACGACGATCAGAAAGTAAATCATGTACTTGAGCGGAAACGTCGGATCGAGTCCGAGGATTTCAGCGCCCAGCGCACCGCCAAGACCCGCCAGTCCGGAGCCGACCGCGAAGGTCATCAGAAAGACGATGTTGACGTTGATGCCGAGGCCGGCCGCCACGCGCGGGTCGTCCACCGCGGCACGCAACCGACTGCCGAAGCGCGTCTTCGAAAGGATGAGTTGCAGCACGACCGTGAGCACCGCGCACACGCTGATGATGAAGAGTCGGTAGTGGCCCATGCCGAGCATCAGTGCGCCATCGCCGATCTCGGTGCGACCGCGCAGCCACTCGGGCAACTGGATGTTTTGCTGGGACGATCCGACGAAGTAGTCGACCGCCGCCACCGCCATGAAAGCCAGGCCTATCGAAAAAAGCACCTGGTCCAGATGCGACTTGCCGTACATAGGCCGATACAGCGTGCGTTCCAGCAATGCACCTGCGGCACCGACGACGACGAAGGCCAGCGGCAGGCACCACAAGAACGGAATGCCGAGCTTCTGCATCGCGAACACGGTGAGGTAGCCGCCCGCCATCGCGAAAGCACCGTGCGCCAGGTTGATGAAGTTCATCAACCCCAGCGTGACGGCGAGCCCCACAGCGAGCACGAACAGCAGCATGCCGTAGGCGACGCCGTCAAAAAGAATAGTCAGCAAAGCTCGCCCCCCGGCCCGCTGGACATCACTTTTTGGCTTTGCCCGGGTCTTTCACAGCCTTGATCACATCGAACTCGACGTTATAAAGCTGCCCGTTCTTCTTCTCGACCTTGCGCAAATACACGTCCTGCACGATGTCGCGCGTTTGCGCGTCGATCAGCACTTCGCCGCGCGGGCTCTCGAAGACCTGGCCCTTCATCGCCGCCAGCAAGGCATCGCCGCCGCCCTGGCCCTTCGTGGTCTTGAGCGCCTCGTAAATCACGCGCATGCCGTCGTAACCACCGACCGCCATGAAGTTGGGCCGCATGCTCGGGTTGGCCTTCTTGAAAGCCTCGACGAACTTCTTGTTGGCGGCCGACGGGTGCGCCGCCGAGTAGTGGTGCGAGGTGACCACGCCGAGTGCGCCATCGCCCATGTCGTTCAGCTGGTCGTCGTCGGTCACGTCGCCGGTCGCGATCAGGCGGATGCCAGCCTTGTCCATGCCGCGTTCGAGGAACTGCTTCATGACCGCCGCGCCCGCGCCCGACGGCACGAAGACGAACAGCGCATCGGGCTTGTCGTCGCGCACCTTTTGCAGGAATGGCGCGAAGTCGGGGTTGCGCAGCGGCACGCGCAGCTTCTCGATGACCTTGCCGCCGTTCAGCTGGAAGCGCTCGGTGAAATACTTTTCTGCGTCGTTGCCCGGGCCATAGTCGGCCACCAGCGTGACAACGGACTTGATGCCATTCTTGGGGGCCCAGTCACCCATCGGCAACGACACCTGTGGCAACGTGAAACTGGTGCGCACGATGTACGGCGACGCCTCGGTGATGCTCGACGTAGCCGCCGCCATGACCACCTGCGGCGTCTTGGACTGCGTGGAGATCGGCGCGACGGCCAGCGCGAGCGGTGTCAGGCCGAAGCCTGCGAGCACGTTGACCTTGTCGTTGACGACCAGCTCCTGCGCGAGGCGCTTGGTCACATCGGGCAGGCCGGTGTCGTCCTTGACGATCAGTTCGATCTTCTTGCCGGCAACGGTGTCGCCGTTCTGCGCCATGTAGAGCTTGGCGGCCGCCTCGATCTGGCGGCCGGTCGAGGCCGACTGGCCCGTCATCGGCAGGATCAGGCCGATCTTGAACTTGTTGTCTTGCGCATGAGCGGCCAGCGGAAGGGCCAGGGCCAGCGCGGTCAGGCCGGCGGTCTTGGCGAAGAAGCGACGATGCATGAAGTTGTCCTCGGGAAGGGATAACGGATACGAACGAATAACAAAAACGTGAAACCCCGATTGTCGGCACTCGACGCGCGCCGGCGCTCATGGTTAATACTGCGGTGTTCGCAATACGAACAATTGTTCGATTCAATTTGCGATGTGGCCGGAATCTAGCATTTGTGGAAAGCCTTCCCGTGCCGACCGCCGCGTGCTCCGATACGATCATCCTTTCTTTGTTCTTCTTTTCTGACCCCGCGGAGACACCATGACAGAACACGCCCATTTGCCCGCCCACTACGACCACGTCGGCAGCTTTCTTCGCCCCAAGTACCTGCTCGATGCACGCGAGCAAAAAGCCAAAGGCACCATCACGCCGCAGCAACTGCGCGAAGTCGAAGACAAGGCGATCACCGAGATCGTCAAGTTCCAGGAAGACGTCGGCCTGAAGAGCATCACCGACGGCGAGTTCCGCCGCACATACTTCCACATCGATTTTCTGGAGCAACTCGGCGGCGTCAAGACCGATATTCCGGTGACCATTCGCCGGCCCGACGGCACCGAAGAGCTCGCGCCGCCTGTGATGCGCGTGATCGACAAAGTCACCCACAAGCAGAACATCCAGCTCGCCGACTTCGAGTACCTGAAGTCGCAGGTCGCGGCCGGCCACACTCCCAAGGTCACCATCCCCTCGCCCACCATGCTGCACTTTCGCGGTGGCCGCGCCGGCATCAGCAAAGAGGCATATCCGGAACTCGACCCCGCGTTCTACGACGACGTGGCCAAGGCCTACGGCGACGAGCTGCGCTCCCTGTCCGCTGCCGGCTGCAACTACGTGCAGATGGACGACACCAACCTCGCCTACCTGTGCGACGAGCACATGCGCGAAGCCGCCCGCCGCCGCGGCGACGACCCCAATGAACTGCCGCATCGCTACGCTACCTTCATCAACAAGGTGGTCGCACAGAAGCCGCCCGGCATGCTGCTCGCCATGCACCTGTGCCGCGGCAACTTCAAGAGCACCCACGCGGCCGCCGGCAACTACGAGCCGGTAGCCGAGGCACTCCTCAAAGAGATGGACCTCGACGCCTACTTCATGGAGTACGACGACGCGCGCTCCGGCGACTTCAAGCCCCTGCGCTACCTGCCCAAGGGCAAGACCGTGGTGCTCGGGCTGGTGACCACCAAGTTCGGCCAGATGGAAGACAAGGACGAACTCAAGCGCCGGATCGACGAAGCCGCCAAGTACGCGCCGATGGAGCAACTCGCACTGTCGCCGCAATGCGGCTTTTCGAGCACCGTGCACGGCAACAACATTGCGGTCGAAGCGCAGCGCGCCAAGCTGCGCCTGGTGATTGAAACAGCGCAGGAAGTCTGGGGAAGCTGACGTGCTGACGCTCTTCTCGGGTCCGCTCAGTATGTTCGGCGCCAAGGTGCAGATCGCGGCGCTCGAGAAGGGCATCGCGTTCGAACTGGTGATGGTCCCGTTCGATCGTGACGACCGCTACCTGCCTCTGCATCCTGAGGTCGCGCGCATCAATCCGAAGAATCAGGTGCCGGTGCTGATCGACACGTCAGTCAGCGATGGCCCGCTCGAACTGTTCGACTCGACCCAGTTGTTCGAATACCTCGAAGACCTGAAGCCGGAGCCCGCGCTGTGGCAGTCGGGCATCGCGGCGCGTGCCCACACCCGCCAGCTCGAACTGAAGTCCGACGAGGTGTTCTTCCCGCATGTCATCAAGCTCTTCGGCTTGCAGGACGACATGCAGAGCGCCGCGGCACAGGCCGCTTGTGCGGGTTGCGCTGCGTTCTACGAGTACCTCGAAGCGCTGCTCGCCGGGAAGGACTATCTCGCGGGCGGCTACTCGTATGCCGACATCGCTTTCTACGTCGCGCAGACCTATGCGGAGCGCAAGGGTGCATTGATGACCACGGCGACGCCACGCCTGATGGCATGGCGTGAACGCGTTGGACGGCGCCCTGCGGTTGTGGAGGTCATCGCGCCGATGATGCAATTCCTGGCGTCGCAAAACCGCGGCGTCCCGCTGCATTTGCAACACCTCCTGCACGAAACGGTGCCGCACCGTCCGCAACAGCCTCGCAGCGACGCCTGATGCTGCACGCGCTGGTCGCCTGGCTGCCGTCGCCCGCCCAGCATTTTTTGTTCGGTGCGCTGGCCGTACTGGCCTACGTGCTCACCACGCGGCTGCGGCGCGAGCAACGCGCACCGTCCACGGCCATCGCCTGGGTCATGGGGCTCGCGCTGGTGCCGTACCTGGTGCTACCGATGTACCTGATGTTCGGCCGCCGCAAGCTGCGACCGGGCGGCTCGCCACGACCGCCCCGCGTAGCACCACCGGGCCACTGGGCGGCCGAACTTATCGAAAGCTTCGGCCTCGCCGCGCCGAGCCGCTGCGAAATCCGCATGCACGCCGATGGCCAGCACGCTCGCGACGCGCTGTTCGAGGTGATCGAAGGCGCACGCGAACGCCTCGACATCTGCACATTCATCATCGGCGATGACGCATTCGGCCGCGACGTGATCGAGCGGCTCGCGCGCCGCTCGCGACAGGGCCTGAAAGTGCGCGTGTTGCTCGACGGCTTCGGCGCGCTGAGCTTGCCGCGCCGCTATTTCGACACGTTGCGCGAAGCCGGCGGCGAAGTGGCGGTGTTCCGGCCGATCTTCAGCCTGCGCCGCGACGGGCCGCGCAACCTGCGCAACCACCGCAAGCTCACGATAGCCGACGACAGTTGGCTCTGGTCGGGCGGCCGCAACCTGGCCGGCGAATACTTCAACGGCAACGAGGCAAACCCGGTCGCGTGGCGCGATCTCTCGTTCGATTTGCGCGGAGAAGTGGCCGCTGCGGCAGCACGCCAGTTCGATCACGACTGGGCCTCGGTGCGCGGCCGCAAGCCCCGTTCCATCGGTCCCGACGCCGCGCTGCCCCAGGGTGGCACGCTGGCCCAGTTTCTCCCCAGCGGCCCGGACCAGACCGAAGACACGGCGCAGTCGCTGCTGCTCGACGCCTGCTTTCGCGCCGAGCACCGCATCCTCGCGATCACGCCGTACTTCGTGCCCGGCGACGGTCTGCGCGACGCCTTACGGCTGGCGGCGCGCCGCGGCGTGCAAGTGACGCTCGCGATACCCCGGCATTCGAATCACCGGCTGGCCGATTTCGTCCGTACCCGCGCCATGCGCGACCTTGCCCGTGCCGGCGTCACCTTCCGGATGCTCCCCTTCATGGCGCACGCCAAAGCCGTGGTGGTCGACGACACGCTGGCGATGTGCGGTTCCATCAACCTCGACCTGCGCAGCCTGCTGCTCAACCACGAGGCCGCCGTGGTGTTCTACGGCGAGCCCGAAATCGAATGGCTGGCCGAGTGGATCGAAACCACCGCGTCGGCCGGCGAGCGTTATCGGGCGCGCTCGCCGGGCATCGTGCGCGACATAGCCGAAGGCTTGCTGCTGACCATTGCGTTCCAGCTCTAGCGGGACTCGCCGAACGCCTGGAACCGTTCGAAGAGACAATGCGCTTCATGGCTGAAACCGCATCGCTCGAAACCTTTCTGAACCCCTACACCCACGGATTCGCGAGGGTCGCCGTCGCAGTGCCGCGCAATCGCATCGCCGACCCGGTTTTCAACGCCGCCGAGACCATCGCGATGTATCGCCAGGCCGCGGCCGACGGTGCCGCGCTGGTCGCGTTCCCGGAGCTGGGGCTGTCGGCTTACACCTGCGACGACCTCTTTCATCAGGCCGCCCTGCTCGAAGCCTGCGAGGTCGCGTTGCAAGCGGTGGTCGATGCATCGCGCGACATCGGCGCGGTGGCCATCGTCGGACTGCCGCTGCGCGTCGACCATCGCCTGTTCAACTGCGCGGCGCTCGTGGCCGGGGGGCGGTTGCTCGGCGTCGTGCCCAAAACCTATCTGCCCAACTACAGCGAGTTCTATGAGGGGCGGCAGTTCAACGGTGCCGACAGTGCGCTCGCGACCGATATCGACGTGTGCGGCGAGCGGGTCCCGTTCGGTTCGGAGCTGATATTCCATGCGCGCGATCTGCCGCTGCTCAAGATCCATGTCGAGATCTGCGAAGACGTGTGGGTGCCGCTGCCGCCATCGAGCTTCGCGGCGCTCGCGGGCGCCACGGTGCTGGTCAACCTGTCGGCATCGAACATCACGATTGGCAAGTCGAGCTACCGGCACCAGCTGGTCAGCTCGCAATCGGCGCGTTGCCTGTCGGCGTATTTGTACTCGTCCGCCGGCATCGGCGAATCGACCACCGACTTGGCCTGGGACGGCCAGGCGCTCATCTACGAAAGCGGCGAGATGCTCGCCGAGAGCGAGCGCTTCAGCAACCGGTCGCACGTCATCAGCGCCGACGTCGACCTGGAGCGCCTGTCGCGCGAACGCATGCGGCAAAACACCTTCGGCGTGTCGGTGCAAAAGCACAAGGCGGCGCTGGCCGACTGGCGCACCATCGAGTTCGACTTGAAGGCGCCCAACAGCGTGCCGGGCGGCCTGCGCCGCAGCGTCGAACGGTTCCCCTATGTACCGGCCAACGCCGCGACGCTCGACGAACGTTGCCGCGAGGTTTTCAACATCCAGGTGCAGTCGCTGGTGCAGCGGCTGGAGGCGAGCCACATCGACAAGGTCGTCATCGGCGTGTCGGGTGGGCTCGACTCGACCCACGCGCTGCTGGTCTGCGCGCAGGCGATGGACCGGCTCAAGCTGCCGCGCGCCAACATCCTCGGCTTCACCATGCCCGGCTTCGCGACCAGCGACCGCACGCTGGCGCAGGCGCACCAGTTGATGACCGCCATCGACTGCACCGCGCGCGAGATCGACATCCGTCCGAGCTGCAAGCAGATGCTGGCCGACCTGGGCCATCCTTACGGCAGGGGCGAGCCGGTGTACGACATCACCTTCGAGAACGTGCAGGCCGGCGAGCGCACCAGCCACCTGTTCAGGCTGGCCAATTTCAACGGCGGCATCGTCGTCGGCACCGGTGATTTGAGCGAGCTCGCGCTGGGCTGGTGCACCTACGGCGTGGGCGACCACATGTCGCACTACAACGTGAATGCGAGCGTGCCGAAGACGCTCATCAAGCACCTGGTGCACTGGGTCGCGCATCAAGAATTTCTGTCGCGCGAAGGCAGTGCGACGCTGCTCGCGATCCTCGACACTGAGGTGAGCCCGGAGCTGATCCCGACCGATGCCGCGAGCGCCGAAGGCACGCAACCCGGCCAGAAGACCGAAGACACGATCGGCCCGTACGAGCTGCAGGATTTCCACCTCTACTACGTGCTGCGCTACGGATTCAGGCCGACCAAGGTAGCCTTTCTCGCGTACACCGCGTGGCACGACCGCACGCTCGGCCTGTGGCCCGATGCGCTGCAGGGAGAGCGCAACGAGTACGCCATCGGTGATATCCGCAAACACCTCGGCACCTTCCTGCACCGCTTCTTCAAGACCAGCCAGTTCAAGCGCTCGTGCGTGCCCAACGGACCCAAGGTCGGCTCGGGCGGCTCGTTATCCCCGCGGGGCGATTGGCGCGCGCCGAGTGATTCCGAAGCCGAGGTGTGGATGGCCGACCTGGCGCGCGTGCCGGAGCGGTGAGTTCAGGACCCGGCGCGGTGCCGGGGCGAGCGCCCGTTCTTGCGCTTGTTGCGATAGCTTGCATTGCCGAGCCCGGTGCCGATGGTCAACACGGCCCAGCGCTTCACATCCTGCATGAAGGGCAATTCGCTCAGTCCCTGCACCACCGCGTCGTTGTGCATCAACGCCTCGGTAGGCTCGTCGCCGATCAGCGGAATCTTCTCGCACAAGGCGGTCGGCAGATGGAAGTCATCGCGCTCCCAGTTGCCCGGCAGGTTCTGCGCACCGCGCGCGATCGAGCCGTCCCGCCGGATGATCCCGGGGCAGGCAATGCCGACGAAAGGCGCCAACCGGATGTCTTTCTTGTGGCTGTAGGCAATCATTTCTTCGAGCATTGCGACCAGCCCGTCGACCAGTTCGGCCTGCTTCGGGTTGTCGTCGGCATGGCGCCACTTCTGGCGCTTGACGACGCGAGCCTTCGACAGGTCACTGGCCTTTTTCCAGCGCGGCTCGACGATGCCGCAACGCACGTTGGTACCGCCGATATCGAGCGCGAGAATGGCGTCGTAGTCGGTCACCATGCGCGGCGGCGCCAGATGCACCCAGCCCAACAAACCGCCGTCGTCGACCTCGTGCCGCAGCCGCGCGAGGCCGACCTGCACGTTGTCGGCATCGAGCATCACCGCAGCTTGCAGGATGGCGCGCTCGCCCACGTCGCTCTCCGGAAAGCCGCCGCCGATGACGATGCGCTCTACGCCTTGCCACGCCTTTTGTCGCATGTACCGCTTGATCACACCCGCCAGCTCTCCGGCAAATTCTTCAATGGCGCCTTCCACCGCATCGGTGGCCTCGGTCGCGTCTTTCATCTGCAGCATCTGGTCGATCTCGCTCTTGCTGAGATCGGCCGATCGCGCATTGCCCATCGGGTCGACACCGTTCCGGCTCTTGCGCTTGCGCCAGACATCGAGCAGCTTCCGAAATGCCGTCTGGCTGGCGCGATCACCGATGAAACCCTCGTCGTCGCGCACTTCGAGGTTGTAGCTTTCGATGATGACCGACGGCATGTTGCGGGTGCCGTGCAGGCCGGCAGTTGCAGGGACCGGCTCGGTCATGGCCTCTGGGGCTTCTTTCAACGGCTTGGCGGGAGAAGGCGTTTTGGCTTTGTTCATGCGTGTCCGGACTCTGCGCAATGGCAGGCTCGCTGTCATCGGCCACGCGCACGAACGACTGTAGGAATCGGGCGTGACGTGCGCGGGGACGCACGGCGTTCGCTGGGGCGCCGATACACTGCGCCGATGCAACCCCTCCGCCACCTTCGGCTCGCAATGGCTACCGCAGTGGCGCTCCTCCTGCTCGCCTCGACCGCATTCGCCCAAGTCAACGAGACGCTGCGCATCGGCTCCAAGCGCTTCACCGAGTCGTACATCCTGGCCGAGGTGGTGGCGCAGACTGCCGCTCCCTTCACCGGCACGCCACCGGTCATTCGCCAGGGCCTGGGCAATACCGCGATCGTGTACGAAGCATTGCGCTCCGGCGGCATCGACATGTATGCCGAATACACCGGCACCATCGCGCTCGAAATCCTGAAGAGCGACAAGCCGATGTCGCGTGAAGCGATGAGCGCCGCGCTGGCGCCGCTCGGTCTCGGCGTCGGCGCGCCGTTCGGCTTCAACGACGGCTACGCGCTGGCAATGCGCGCGGCCGACGCCGACCGGCTCGGTATTCGCAACCTGAGCGACCTTGCCAAGCACGCCGAACTCCGGCTCGGCCTCTCCAACGAGTTCATCGGCCGTGCGGACGGCTGGAAAGGCTTGACGACGGCCTACGGCCTGTCGCAGTTGCCAACCGGGCTCGACCATGGTCTTGCCTACGACGCGATCAAAGCACAACAGGTCGACGTCATCGACATCTACACCACCGACGCCAAGATCGACAGCCTCGGCCTGCGCGTGCTGCAGGACGACCGCAACTACTTCCCGCGCTACGACGCCGTGGTGCTGTACCGGCTCGACGTGCCCACGCGCTCTGCCAAGGCC
Source organism: Variovorax sp. GrIS 2.14 (assembly GCF_046115955.1). NCBI lineage: Bacteria > Pseudomonadati > Pseudomonadota > Betaproteobacteria > Burkholderiales > Comamonadaceae > Variovorax > Variovorax sp. GrIS 2.14. Next base: position 16,119 of record NZ_JBJXIA010000007.1, on the reverse strand, counting down.
TGGGCCGCGATCGAAAAGCTGCAAGGCCGCATCGACGAGCGCGCCATGATCGCGATGAACGCGCGCGCCGAGTTGCAAGGCGCCGGCTTCGACGTGATCGCGCGCGACTTTCTCTCGGGCGGCAAGGGCGATACGGCCGAGCGCGGCTTCATGGCCAAGCTGTTCGGACCCGACCTGTGGCGGCTCACGCGCCAGCACCTGCTGCTGGTCGGTGTCTCGGTCGGGCTGGCGTTGTTGATCGCGGTGCCGCTGGCCGTCGTCGTGTTTCCCTTCGTGCGACTGCGCGCCGTGGTGCTCGGCCTCTCGGGCTTGCTGCAGACCGTGCCGTCGCTCGCATTGCTGGCGGTGCTGATCTCGCTCATCGGTTCGATCGGCACGTTGCCGGCGCTGATCGCGCTCACGCTTTACTCGTTGTTGCCGATCATGCGCAACACGGTGACGGGTTTGACCGAAGTGCCCGAAGGCGTGCGCCAGGCCGGCACCGCTCTGGGAATGACGCATGCGCAAAGCATGCGGCTCGTCTTGCTGCCACTGGCATTACCGACGCTGATAGCCGGAGTGCGCACCGCGACCACGATTGCGATCGGCACGGCAACGATCGCTGCATTCATCGGCGCGGGGGGTTACGGAGAGCGCATCGTGACCGGGCTGGCGCTCAACGATCGGGCCTTGCTCGTGGCCGGCGCGTTGCCCGCCGCGGCGCTCGCGCTGGTCAGTGAGGCGATCTTCGAGACGATCGAATGGCTAGTGCGGCGGGGGCGTCGCTAACGTTTTCTTTCCGCGGCAGGTTCATGCCGCGACGCGTACCGCCTGTCGCGCCAGCAAGTGCCACTCGCCGTCTTGCCGCTGCCACACCAGAAGGATCTTGAGCTTGACGTGGCCAGGTCGACCCGAGTCGTTGGTGTCGGCGACAAGGCGGTGACGCACGATGGCGACATCGCCGTTCACGCTCACCGTTTGCTCCGAAATATCGATGGTCGTGAAATCGGAACTGCCGTCGAGCAAGCTGCCGGAGATGCTCGCCTTGGTGTCGAGCTTGCCGTCGGAGTGGCCGTAGCTCAAGTCGTCGGCGAACAAGTCGGCCAGTGCGGTAGCGCTCGGCGAAATCATCGCGAGCCGGAGGCGCTCGACGAGTGCGGTGACTGCTGCTGGTGCATCGGTATTCATTGCGGGCCCAACTTGTCGATCAACGCCTTCAGCATTTCCATCTCTTGGGGCTTGAGATCGGTGAGTGGTGGACGCACCGGGCCGGCGCTGTGGCCGACGATGGTCGCGCCCGCCTTGACGATGCTCACGGCGTAACCGGGCATGCGATTCCGGATCTCCAGGTACGGCATGAAGAAGTCTTTGAGCAATCGATGCTGCGTCGCCATGTCGTCGTCGCGCACGGCTTCGTAGAACTGCACGGCCGTCTTGGGGATGAAGTTGAAGACTGCCGACGAATAGACGGGCGTGCCCATCGCTTTGTAGGCCGCGGCATAGACCTCCGCCGTCGGCAAGCCGCCGAGGTAGGCGAAGCGATCACCCATGCGCTGGTAGATCGCAACCATGGCTTCGATGTCGCCGACGCCGTCCTTGAAGCCGACGAGGTTCGGGTTGCGCTCGGCCAGGCCTGCGAGCGTCTCAGGCTTCAGCCGGCTGGACGCGCGGTTGTAGACGATGACGCCGAATTTCACGCTCTTGCAGACCGCTTCGACGTGCGCGGCCAGACCTTCTTGTCCTGCTTCGGTCAGGTAGTGCGGCAGCAACAGGATGCCGTGCGCGCCGGCCTTTTCAGCGGCTTGTGCGCACTGGATCGCGAAGCGCGTCGGACCACCGGCGCCGGCAATGATCGGTACTACGCCGCGGCAGGTGTCGACGGCCGTCTGGACGATGCCGGGGTACTCCTCGCCGGTGAGTGAGAAGAACTCGCCCGTGCCGCCGGCTGCGAACAACGCGGTCGCGCCATACGGTGCCAGCCATTCGAGGCGCTTCTGGTAGCCCTCCTTGTGGAAGTCGCCGTGGCTGTCGAAGTCGGTCAACGGGAACGACAGCAGGCCGGAGCCCATGATGGTTTTGAGTTCTTGCGGGTTCATTGAGACAGGTGGATGGATCAATCGATCTTGATGTTGGCGTCGGTGACGACCTGGGCCCAGCGCGCGCGTTCCTTGTTGAAGAACTTGTCCTGGTCGACCGAAGTCATCGTCACGACTTCGGCGCCCTGACCAGCGAGGCGCGAGCGGATGTCGGCCGAGCGAATGATGGAAACCAGTTCCTTGTTGAGCCGCTGCACGATCGCGTCGGGTGTGCCGCGCGACACCAGCACGCCTTGCCAGGTGCCGGATTCATAGCCGGGAACGCCCTGCTCGGCGATGGTCGGCACGTCGCCGATCAACGGCATGCGCGTGGCCTTCGACACGCCGAGGATCTTGAGCTTGCCCGACTGCACCTGCGGCAGCGTGGCGAGCATGCCGTTCATGAGAATCTGAGTCTGGCCGCCCACGGTGTCTTGAATCGCCTGCACGCCGCCCTTGTAAGGTACGTATTGCCAGCGGGCGCCGACGGCGCGCTCCAGCGCGACGCCCGCCAGATGCGGCGCGCTGCCCGTGGCGGTGACCGCGAAGTTGAGATCGGACTTTTTCGAAAGCGCGACGAGTTCCTTCAGGTTGTTGGCCGGCACCGACGGATGCACGACCAGCAAGTGCGGCGAATACGCCAGCATCGTGACGCCGCTCAGGTCTTTCGACGGATCGAAGGCCAGCTTGGCGTAGACAGACGGGCTGATCGCCAGCGCGCCGACATCGCATAGCAGCAAGGTGTAGCCGTCGGGTGCCGACTTGGCAACGAAATCGGCGCCGAGGTTGCCGTTGGCGCCAGACCTGTTCTCGACCAGCACCGTTTGCTTCAACGCTTCCGACAACGGCTGGCTGATGGAGCGCGCGATGATGTCCGATGAGCCGCCAGGCGGGTACGGCACGATGATCTTGATAGGTTTGGAAGGCCATGCGGCGTCGGCTGCGTTTGCACCGCTCGCAGACAGAAGTCCACCGCCAATGACCCCGCCGAGGGTGCCGAGCATCCATTCACGCCGCTTGATTGCCATGTCCATCTCCAGTCGATAACTCAGTCGATAACTGTGTGATCGGTCATCGTACAACCTGCGTCGATGTGTGTCTCTCCCGGTTTACCCGGAAGTCATGCGACCGGCGTCGTTGGCTCGGGCTTGTCCGCCAGCTTGCCGACCGCTGCCGATCGGGCCGCGTCCTGCGCGCGGCGCAGCCTCTCCCGGCTGTTGGTCAGATGGATTCGCATCGCGGCACGTGCAGATTCGGCATCGCCGCGCGCGATGGCCTGGTAGATCTCTTCGTGCTCGCGGTTGACGCGACTCAAATACTCGCTGCGCCGATCGACATCGACCAGCGCGCTGATCCGAGTGCGCGGAAAAATCGAGGTGCCGAGGTGGCTCATGATGTCCGCGAAATACGGGTTGCCCGTCGCCTGCGCGATGCGCAGATGAAAGCGCAGGTCGGGCGCCACGGTGTCACCCGACACCCGCACGTTGTGCTCGAATTCGTCGAGCGCCTGACGCATGGCCAAAAGGTCTTCCTCGGTGCAACGCGTGGCCGCCAACCCGGCGGAACCAGTCTCCAGGCTGATGCGCAATTCGAGCACGGCCAGCACGTCGATCGAGGTTGCGAGTTCTGCTGGATCGAGTCGGAACATGCCGCCCGACTTGGGCTGCAGGACGAAGGTGCCGACACCGTGGTGCGTCTCGACCAGGCCACCCGCCTGCAACTTGGACAAGGCCTCCCGCACGACGGTGCGACTCACACCGTAAGCCTGCATGATGGCCGACTCGGTCGGCAGTTTGTCGCCCGGCCGCAGCGTCTGCGCCTGGATCTTTTGTGCCAGATCGTCGACCAGCCCGTGCGCCAGCCCGCGCCCCTTGATGCGCGGGCGCCCGACAAAGGCCGCAGCCTTCGCCGTGTCGCCCACATCCGATGATGAAGCACCGTGTAGCAAGGGATTTCCCGCAGTGGTTTGGCTCATGCGGCCATGATAATCCGTGCAAATGTTGTACGACAACCGATAACAACCCTTACTTTGATGAAGTACGCGCTCGATTTCACTCCCTTGCTCAGCTACTGGCCGGTTTTCCTGAACGGAGCCTGGCTCACGCTCAAGATGACCGCGCTCGCCGTGATCGTGGGCGTGGCATTGGGAACTGCAGTCGCCTTCGCCAAGCGCAGCAAGATCAAACCGCTCTCTCGCCTTTGCTCTGCCTACATCGAGGCGGTACGCAACACGCCTTTTCTCGTTCAGATCTTCCTGCTGTACTTCGGGCTCGCCAGCGTTGGCGTGCGCATGCCGACCTTTGTCGCGGCCGTACTGGCGATGACGATCAACATCGGCGCCTACGCCGCGGAGATCATCCGCGCCGGGCTCGAATCCATCCCGCCCGGACAAATCGAAGCGGCCGAATGTCTGGGTTTGTCGAAGTGGCGCATCGGTTGGCACGTGATGCTGCAGCCGTCGATCGAGAAGGTGTACCCCGCCCTCACCAGCCAGTTCCTTTTGATGATGCAGGCGTCGGCGATGGCCTCCCAAATCTCGGCGGAAGAACTCACCGCCATCGCCAACACCGTGCAGTCGGACACGTTCCGCTCGCTTGAAACGTACATCGTGGTGGCTGCGCTTTACCTCGTACTGTCGCTGATCATCAAGCTCATCACCAGCGTGCTGGGCGAGTACTTGTTCCGTCGCCGTCGCGTGCTGCGCAAGGCGGCTGCGCGGAGCGCAAATGGCGCTCGTGCGCTCATCGACACCACCCAAGCCAACGTGGCGAGCCACGGCGGAGCGGCATGACCATGTTCGGCAGCTTCACCCTCGTCCACCTTTTCTACCTGATCAACTCGATCGGGTGGACGCTGGTGCTGTCGGCACTGGCTTTCGTGCTCGGTGCCATCGGCGGCTTCGGCGTGATGCTGGCGCGCATATCGCCGCGGCCGTGGTTGCGCTGGCTGGCCATCGTCTACATCGAATGCATTCAGGGCATTCCACTGCTGATCCTGCTGTTCATCGTGTACTTCGGCCTGTCGGTGTACGGCTACTCGCTGCCCTCGCTGATCGCAGCCGGCTTGGCGATGATGATTTATGTCGCCGCCTACCTCGGCGACATCTGGCGCGGCTGCATCGACGCCATGCCCAAGCCGCAATGGGAAGCCTCCGAATGCCTGGCGTTCTCGCGCTGGCAAACGCTGCGCCTCGTGATCATTCCTCAGGCGGTGCGTTTGTCGTTGCCACCGACCGTCGGCTTCCTGGTGCAAATCATCAAGATGACTTCGCTGGCGTCGGTCATCGGCTTCGTCGAGCTCACGCGTGCGGGGCAGATCATCAACAACACGATCTTTCAGCCATTCCTGATTTTCAGCCTGGTCGGCGTGTTCTATTTCGCCCTGTGTTACCCGCTGTCGCGCTGGAGCGAAGCCATGGAGAACAAGCTCAATGTCGCCAATCGTTAGTCTTCACGACGTCTACAAGAGCTTCGGCTCGAACCAGGTGCTGAAGGGTGTTTCTTTCGAAGTCGCCAAGGGCGAAATGATCGCCATCATCGGCGCCAGCGGCTCGGGCAAGAGCACTGCGCTGCGCTGCATCGACCGGCTGGAGAAAATCGACAAGGGCACCATCGAAGTGGCCGGCATCCGCGTCGACAGCCCTTCTGTGGACCTCAAACGCTTGCGGCTCGAAGTCGGAATCGTGTTCCAGAGCTACAACCTCTTTCCGCATCTCACAGTCGAAGAAAACATCATGCTGGCGCTGCGCCACGTGAAGAAGCAGTCGCGCGCCGAAGCGCACCAGGTCACGCTGCGCGTGCTCGATCAGGTGGGCCTGCGCGAGAAGGCCGATGCGTATCCCGAGCAGCTTTCGGGCGGCCAGCAGCAGCGCGTAGCCATCGCCCGCTCGCTCGCCATGTCGCCCAAGGTCATGCTGTTCGACGAAGTCACTTCGGCACTCGATCCACAGCTCACCGGCGAAGTGCTGCGGGTGATGGAAGACCTCGCGGCCGGCGGCATGACCATGCTGCTGGTGACGCACGAAATGGCCTTCGCCAAGCGCGTGGCCGACCGCATCATCTACATGCACCAGGGCCGTGTCTGGGAAACCGGCGAGGGCAGCATGCTCGATTCGCCGAAGACACCCGAACTGCGCGCCTTTCTCGACAACGGTCTTTAACGGCAACCGCTCGGTCGCCCACTTCTTCACTCATCTTTTCCGCGAACCCCAAGGAGACACTATGAAATCGACAAGCACTTTCGCCCGCACTGCCCTCGCCGCCCTGATGCTGGCCGGCATCACCCAAGCCGCACTCGCCGACCAGTTCGACGACATCAAGAAGGCCGGCACGATCCGCGTGGCGATCGCCATCGGAACGCCGCTCTTCAGCTACACCGATGCCAACATGCAGCCGACCGGCTCCGACGTGGACGCCGCGGCAGAGCTCGCCAAAGACCTGGGCGTGAAGCTGGAGATCGTGCCGATCACCACCGCTGCACGCATTCCGACGCTGCAGGCGCGACGCGCTGACGTCGTGATTTCGGCCCTTTCGATCACCGAAGAGCGTGCCAAGGTGGTGGACTTTTCGGTCCCCTACTCGGCCATCACCATTCTGGTTTCAGCGCCAAAGGACATGAAGATCGCCAATTACGCCGACCTGAATGGCAAGCGCGTCGGCCTGACGCGTGCAACGACCAATGACACCATCACGACGCGGGAGGCCAAGGGCGCAGAAATCATGCGTTACGAAGACGATGCGACGCTGATCACGTCGGTGGTCACGGGCCAGGTCGATATCTTCTCGAGCACCCCATCGAACATGGGCGAGATCAACAAGCGCGCACCTGGCAAGAACTTCGAAATGAAGTTCTCGCAGCTCGACTCGGGCCTGGGCGTCACCATGAACAAGGGCGAACCGAAATTGAAGGAATGGATCGATGGCTGGGTCACGACCAATATCAAGAACGGCAAGCTCAACGCCATCTACAAGAAATACCACGGTCGCGATCTGCCGACCACGGTGTTCAAGCCAGCGTAAGGACCAGGTAATCATGTCAAACAAATTGGGGCGCTTGCTCTTGACCGGTGCTGCGGGCGGTCTCGGCAAAGTGCTGCGCGACTCGCTGAAACCGTCCACCGATGTGCTGCGTTTGTCCGACATCGCCGGAATGGCGGCCGCTGAGGGCGCGCATGAAGAAGTAGTGCCTTGCGACCTGGGCGACAAGGCGGCGGTCGATGCACTGGTGGCTGGCTGCGACGCAGTCGTGCATCTGGGCGGCGTGTCGGTCGAACGACCCTTCGAAGAAGTGCTGGAAGCCAACATCAAGGGCGTCTTTCATCTCTATGAAGCGGCTCGTCGACACACCGCCAAACGCATCGTGTTCGCCAGTTCGAATCATGTCATCGGCTTTCACAAGCAGACCGAAACGATCGACGCTGGCGCACAGAAACGGCCCGACGGCTACTACGGCTTGTCGAAGTCTTTTGGCGAAGACGTGGCGCAGTTCTACTTCGACCGCTACGGCATCGAGACGGTGAGCATCCGCATCGGCTCGTCGTTTCCCGAGCCGCTGAACCGCCGCATGATGAGCACCTGGCTGAGCTTTCGCGACCTGACGACGCTGGTCGAGAAATCCCTCTTCACCTCCGATGTGAAGCACACCATCGTCTATGGCGTGTCGGCCAACCGCGACGTGTGGTGGGACAACAGCGCTGCCGCGCACCTGGGCTACGTACCGCAAGACAGTTCTGAGCAGTTCCGCGCCAAGGTCGAGGCGCAACCGCCGGTCGCGCCGACCGACCCCAACGCCATCTACCAGGGCGGCGGCTTCACGGCCCAAGGCCCGTTCGGCGACTGAGCCGGGCCGGCCTGATGTTCGCGCCGCCCGCAGTCGACTGACCCTGCATTTTTTTCGAAGTTCCATCCCCCCTACTTTCAATCCGAGGAGACACCATGACACCGAAACTCAAAACCCTCTCTGGCCTGATCGCGATCGGCCTTTTCGCGCTGACGACCAGTGCGACGGCCCGCACATTTCGCTCGGCCGAGGTGCACGCCAAGGACTTCCCGACCAACCAGGCCGTGATGTTCATGGGCGAAGAATTGTCGAAGGCCAGCGGTGGCAAGGACAGCATCAAGATCTTCGCGGACAGCTCGCTGGGTTCGGAGAAAGACACTGTCGAGCAGGTCAAGATCGGCGCGCTCGACATGGTGCGCGTGAGCTCGGCCTCGTTCCACGGCATCGTGCCGGAGTCGGTCGTGCCGTCGCTGCCGTTCCTGTTCCGCGACATCGAACATTTCCGCAAGGCGATGTACGGTCCGGCCGGCGACAAGGTGCTCGCCGCGTTCGACAAGGCCGGCTTCATCGGACTGGCCTTCTACGAGAGCGGCGCGCGTTCGGTCTACGCCAAGAAGCCGATCAAGAACGTCGCCGACATGAAGGGCTTGAAGATCCGCGTGCAGCCCTCCGACCTGATGGTCAGCATGGTGAGCTCGATGGGTGCGTCGCCCACGCCGATGCCGATCGCCGAGGTCTACACCGGCCTGAAGACCGGCCTGGTCGACGCCGCAGAGAACAACTACCCGTCGTACGAAGAAGCTAAGCACTTCGAAGCAGCGCCCTACTACTCGGAGACCATGCACGTCATGACGCCCGAAGTGCTGGTGTTCTCCAAGAAGATCTGGGACACGCTTCCCAAAGAGCAGCAGGCCGCCATCCGCAAGGCCGCGAAAGACTCGGTTCCTTTCTACGTGAAGCTGTGGGAGCCGCGCGAGAAAGACGCCAAGGCGGCTGTCATCAAGGGCGGCGCCAAGATTACCGCCGCAGCCGACATCGACCGCAAGGGCTTCGTCGAAGTCGAGAAGCCGGTGTACGACAAATTTGCGTCCACGCCCGAGTTGAAGGCGCTGGTGCAGGAAATCATCAACACCAAGTGATGCGACTTCAAAGGCGACTGCAATGACAACGATGCTGTCCCGCGTCAACGCGAAGCTCTCGCGCTGGACGATGTACCTCGCCTGCGTGTGCCTGGTCGGCCTGCTCGGCGTGGTCGTCTACGGCGTGGTGCTGCGCTACGTCTTCAACAACGCGCCGGCCTACGTCGAGCAGGTCGCGCTGTTGCTGGTGATCTCGGTCGCCATGTTCGGCGCCTCCGCCGGCGTGCGCGACGCGGGGCACATCGGCCTCGACTCGCTGGTCAAGGCGCTGCCCAAGACGGTGCAGTTCTGGTGCAAATGCGTGGTCTACGTGCTGACCATTGCCTTCGCCATTGCGCTGTTCGCAGGCGGCATGGAGATGGCCATCTCGACCCACGACGCGACCATTCCTACGCTCGGCTTGTCCGAGGCTTATCGCTATTTGCCGGTGCTCATCGCAGGCGTGCTCATCACGCTCTTTTCGATCGAACACCTGGCGTCCCAGTTCACCGGCCACGAAGTGGTCCCATCATGGCACTGACGCTTCTTTCACTCAGCTTCATCGTCTTTTTGCTGCTCGGCATGCCGGTCGCTTTTGCGATCGGGTTGAGCTGCCTCTTGACCTTCGCCTTCGAAGGCCTGCCCTTCGAAACCGCCATCCAGATGATGGTGTCGGGCATGAACGTGTTCTCGTTCCTGGCGATACCGTTCTTCATCTTTTCCGGGGAGTTGATGCTGCACGGCGGCATCGCCGACAAGATCGTCGCCTTCGCGCGCAGCTTGGTCGGCCACTGGAAGGGTGGCCTCGGCCTCGCGAACGTGGTGGCGTCGACGCTGTTCGGCGGCGTCTCCGGCTCGCCGGTGGCAGACACGTCCGCCATGGGTGGCGTGATGATCCCGATCATGAAGCGCGAGGGCTACAGCGCGGCCTATGCCGTCAACGTGACCACGCACGCATCGCTCTCCGGCGCGCTGATGCCGACGTCGCACAACATGATCATCTATGCCTTTGCAGCGCAAGCGGCGGTGGGCACGATCGGCGGCCACACCATCAAGGGCGTGTCGATCGGCGACCTGATGTTCGCCGGCCTGATACCGGTGTTCTGGATCATGGTGTGCATGCTGGTCGCAGCCTACTGGCAAGCCGCCAAATACGGCTTTCCTCGGCGGCCCGACGGCTCCACGATGATCGAGCGCTTTCCCGGCTGGAACGCGGTGCTGCGCACCTTTATCGCGTCGATTCCGGGCCTGATGGTGATCGTCATCATCCTGGTGTGCGTGATGGAAGGGATCGCGACTGCAACGGAGGCGGCTGCCATCGCGGTCACTTATTCGCTACTGCTCACGGTGGTCATCTACCGCACGATGACCAAGCAAAAGCTCTTCAAGTCGCTGGCCAAAGCATCGAAGACGACGGGCGTGATCCTGCTGCTGATCGGCGTGTCGAACATGCTGCGCTACCAGATGGCGTACCTGGAAATTCCGGACACCATCGAGGCCGCGCTGCTTGCCGCGACCACGACGCCTTGGCTGATGCTGCTGTACATCAACATCATCCAGATCTTTCTGGGGATCTTCCTGGACATGGCGGCGCACATCCTGATCACGACGCCGCTGTTCCTGCCACTGGCCATCCAGATGGGTGTGGGTCCGGTTCAGTTCGGGATGATGCTGCTGCTCAACTGCGCGCTGGGGCTGGTGCATCCACCGGTAGGGACGGTGCAGTTCATCGGCTGCGCGATCGGAAAGATATCGATCGGCGAGGCCACCAAGACGGCCTGGCCGTACTACCTCGCCATCTTCATCGCCATCACGCTGGTGACCTACGTGCCGGCGTTCTCGACCTGGCAACCGTCGCTGATCACAGGGCACGTGGTGCTGTGAAAGCGCCCACCATGAAAAAGATTCTGACAGTTATGGCGCTTGCAACTCTTTCTGCCTCGCCGGCTTTGGCTACGACCTGGGTCTACGTGTCCAACGCCGATAGCCAGGACATCTCGGTGCTCGAACTCGACCGGGATCTGGGCGTTCTCAAGCCGGTCGAAACGGTGAATGTCGGTGGCCAGGTGATGCCGATGGCGGTAAGCCCCGACAAGCGCTTCTTGTATGCCGCGTTGCGCTCGCAGCCCTATCGCGTCGTGAGCTTTGCAATCGACGGTGCCAGCGGCAAGTTGAAGAAGCTCGGCGAAGCGCCACTGGCAGACAGCATGGCCAACATCGATACCGATGCCACAGGAAAATGGTTGTTCGCGGCCTCCTATCCGGGCCACAAGATCACGGTCAACGCCATCGACAAGGAAGGCAGCGTCGGTGCGATCCAGCAGTTGATCCCGACCGCGCCGAACGCGCATGCGATCCACGCCGATTCGACCAACCGCTTCGTGCTGGCGACCAGCCTGGGCGGCGACAACGTGTCGAGCTGGCGCTTCGACGCGGCCTCCGGCAAGTTGTCGCCGAACGACCCGCCGCTCACCGGCGCCCAGCCAAAGTCGGGGCCGCGCCACTTCGTCTGGGACAAGGCGCAGCGCTTCGTTTATCTGGTCGACGAACTCGACGCTGCCCTGCACGTGTATGCATGGGAAAGCGCGGGCGGCACGCTCAAGCTGTTGCAGAGCACGACCACCCTGCCTGCGGGATTTGCCGGCAAGCCATGGGCCGCAGACCTGCACCTGACGCCCGACGGCCGCTATCTCTATGCCTCGGAGCGCACATCCAGCACGCTGTCGGCGTTCCGTGTAGACCCGTCCACCGGCTTGCTGCAGCCGCTCGGCCAGACGCCGACCGAGAAGACGCCGCGCGGCTTCGCCATCGATCCGAGCGGGCGCTATCTGATCGCCGCGGGGCAGGAATCGCACAGCGTTTCGGTCTACGCCATCGACGCCAACACCGGCGCACTGGGCACGCCGAAGCGCATCCCGGTCGGCAAGAACCCGAACTGGATCGAGATCGTCGACCTGCCCTGACCGACGCGCTGAGCAAGCCGCCGAGTAGGCCGATGCCGAACGGCAGCCGCGGCGCCGAGTCGCCTCGATAGAATCCGGCTCCCCGCCACCTGCAGAGCTACCCCTCTTCCCCGCTGTGTCCGATCGCCTTCCTGTCCTGCCGCAGTACCTCTTTCCGAAGCTGGCGCTGACAAATTTTGCCGGCTGGGTCGCGGGCAAGGAGCGTGGCGCCGTCACGACCTGGATCATCCGACGTTTCGTCGCGAAGTACGGCGTGGACATGGGCGAAGCGCTCGAGAGCGATATCGCCCACTACAAGAGCTTCAACGACTTTTTCACCCGGGCGCTCAAGCCTGGTGCGCGGCCGCTGGCTCAAGCCGATTTGATCTCACCGGTCGACGGCGCCATCAGCCAGTTCGGCCCAATCGAAGGCGACCAGATTTTTCAGGCGAAGGGCCATAGCTACACAACCACCGCGCTGGTCGGTGGCGACGCGACACTGGCGGCGCAATTCGCGCACGGCAGCTTCGCCACGCTCTACTTGAGTCCGAAGGACTACCACCGCATCCACATGCCCTGCGACGGCGAACTGGTGCGAATGATCTACGTGCCGGGCGAGTTGTTCTCCGTCAACCCGACGACAGCGCGCGGCGTGCCCGGCCTCTTCGCGCGCAACGAGCGCGTGGTGTGTGTCTTCGAATCGGCGAGCGGGCCCTTCGTGCTTGTGCTGGTCGGCGCGACCATCGTCGGCAGCATGGCCACCGTCTGGCACGGCGTGATCAATCCGCCGCGGCAGGGTGAGTTGCGCGAATGGCGCTATGGAACTGGGGCGAACGACAGCAGCCCGCGCGTCGCACTGAAGAAGGGCGACGAGATGGGCCGTTTCTTGCTCGGCTCGACGGTCGTGATGCTGTTTCCGAAACCTCCTGTGACGTTCAACCCGGAGTGGTCGCCAGCCCGGCCGATCAGGCTCGGCGAAGCCATGGCAAATTTCATCCGGATCTGAGGCTTAGGCGCCACAGGCCGCATGTAGTATGCCTATGTCGCTATAAAACTTGTAGCACTCGGTTGATGCTTTCGCTATAGTCACTGGCCGAATCGCGCGATCGGAAAATCAATTAAAAAAATGCGCCCGAGGAGATGTTGTCGATGAGTAGCAAGCAATGAGTACAAAGGAAAACGCGGCGGTGAGCCAGTTGCTTGCGCTGCTCGAGGCTCGCTATGCCTTGCGTGTTCTCTGGGCGCTCCGCGATGGACATGCGCAAACCTTTCGGCTGCTGCAAGACAGCGTTGGTGGCATCACTCCCAACACATTGAACACCCGCATCAAAGAGCTGCGCGAAGCTGGCATCGTGAACCACGGCAGCGAGGGCTACAGCCTCACGCTCAGTGGGCAAGACCTGTTGAAGCGGTTGTCGGATCTGCAGGCCTTTGCCGGCAAGTGGCAGTTGACGCAGATAAAGAAGGTGCCGGTAGCGCCGCCGATCACCAGCAAGTAAACATCCAGGGCAGCGCGCAGGCGGTCGTGGCTTCGGTCATTGGCTTCGGTTGCAGCTTCGCTAAACTCACCCGCTCTCTCAACGATCATCAACCCGATCGATCTCGATCACCGTTCCAAGGAGCAACCATGCCCACCACTCCCTCCGGCCTGCAATACGAAGACACCACCGTCGGCGAAGGCGCCGAAGCCAAGGCCGGCCAGCACGTGCACGTGCACTACACCGGCTGGCTCTTCAACGACGGCGTGCAAGGCGCCAAATTCGATTCGAGCCGCGATCGCAACGACGCTTTCGCGTTCTCGCTCGGCGCCGGCCAAGTTATCAAGGGCTGGGACGAAGGTGTTGCCGGCATGAAGATCGGCGGCAAGCGCACGCTCATCATCCCGGCTGCGCTCGGTTACGGCGCGCGCGGAGCAGGCGGTGCAATCCCGCCGAACGCCACGCTCAAGTTCGACGTCGAACTGCTCGACGCGCATTGATCCAGTGCCGGCCTACGGGTCGGCCAGAGCTGCGCTTCCAGCGTCGACGCTGGCGCCAGCGGGTTTTCCCAGCACGCGGCCTTTTCGGCCGCATTTTTTCGCTTGAAAAACCCTTCTGCGAGCCCAAGATGGACTGCACTAGTTTGTTTTTTGGCCTCGCGCCCTTTCATCACATGTCCGATCCACAACAATCCGGCCCGAATTCGCAAATGCTGCAAGGCGACCCGAGTCCCGAAGAGCGAGAGGCCGCCCAGTTCGCCGACGAGGCCGATGCCCAGAGCACGCTGGCCACGGTGCAAGCCGAACTCGTCGCCCTTCAAGCGAAGAACGTTGAGCTGTCAGATCAGTACCTTCGCGCGCAGGCCGACGTGCAGAACGCTCGCCGCCGCGCCGACGAAGAGATCACCAAGGCCCGCAAATTTGCCGTCGAGGCGTTTGCCGAGAGCCTGCTGCCGGTAACCGACAGCCTCGAAGCCGGCCTGGCGATCAAGGACGTCACGCCCGAGCAGATCCGCGAAGGCGCCGAAGCGACGCTGCGTCAGCTCAAGAGCGCACTGGAACGCAACAAGGTGATCGAGGTCGCGCCACCGGCAGGCACCAAGTTCGATCCGCACCAGCACCAGGCCATTTCGGTCGTGCCGGCAGATCAGGAGCCGAACACCGTCGTCAGCGTCCTGCAAAAAGGCTACACCATCAACGAGCGCGTGCTGCGCCCGGCGCTGGTCACGGTCACCGCGCCGAAGTAATCCACAGGAAACCCCCGGTTCATACCTTGAATCGCGGCCGGTTATCCACAAGTTCACACCACCCCATTTTTCAGAACTCAGGAGCAAATTCAACATGGCCAAAATCATCGGCATCGACCTCGGCACCACCAACTCGTGCGTGTCGATCATGGAAGGCAACACCACGCGCGTGATCGAGAACTCGGAAGGTGCCCGCACCACGCCGTCGATCGTCGCGTACCAGGAAGACGGTGAAGTGCTGGTCGGTGCCTCGGCCAAGCGCCAGGCCGTGACGAACCCCAAGAACACGCTGTACGCGATCAAGCGTTTGATCGGCCGCAAGTTCGAAGAAAAAGAAGTGCAGAAGGACATCAACCTGATGCCCTACAGCATCGTCAAGGCCGACAACGGCGACGCCTGGGTCGAGGTGCGCGGCAAGAAAATGGCGCCTCAGCAAGTCAGCGCCGACATCCTGCGCAAGATGAAGAAAACCGCTGAAGACTACCTTGGCGAAACGATCACCGAAGCCGTCATCACGGTGCCGGCGTACTTCAACGACGCGCAGCGCCAGGCCACCAAAGACGCCGGTCGCATTGCCGGCCTGGACGTGAAGCGAATCATCAACGAGCCAACAGCAGCCGCCTTGGCCTTTGGCCTCGACAAGCAGGAAAAGGGCGACCGCAAGATCGCCGTGTATGACCTGGGTGGCGGTACTTTCGACGTGTCGATCATCGAGATTGCCGACGTCGACGGAGAAAAACAGTTCGAAGTGCTCGCCACCAATGGCGATACCTTTCTGGGCGGCGAAGACTTCGACCAGCGCATCATCGAATACATCATTGCCGAGTTCAAGAAGGAACAAGGCGTCGATCTGGGCAAGGACGTGCTCGCACTTCAGCGCTTGAAAGAAGCCGCAGAGAAGGCCAAGATCGAATTGTCGAACGGCGCGCAAACAGACATCAACCTGCCTTACGTGACGGCCGATGCATCGGGCCCAAAGCACCTGAACATCAAGCTCAGCCGTGCCAAGCTCGAAAGCCTGGTCGATGAGCTGATCGAACGCACCATCGCGCCGTGCCGCCTGGCCATCAAGGACGCCGGCATCAGCGTGAGCGACATCAACGACGTCATTCTGGTCGGCGGCATGACCCGCATGCCGAAGGTGCAAGAGAAGGTCAAGGAGTTCTTCGGCAAGGAGCCACGCAAGGACGTAAACCCCGATGAAGCCGTAGCCGTCGGCGCTGCCATCCAGGGCCAGGTGCTTTCCGGCGATCGGAAAGACGTGTTGCTGCTCGACGTGACCCCGCTGTCGCTCGGCATCGAAACCATGGGCGGTGTCATGACCAAGATGATCGTGAAGAACACGACCATCCCAACCAAGTTTGCGCAGACTTTCTCCACGGCAGAAGACAACCAGCCGGCAGTGACCATCAAGGTGTTCCAGGGCGAACGCGAGATCGCTTCGGGCAACAAGGCGCTGGGCGAGTTCAACCTCGAAGGCATCCCGTCCGCCGCACGCGGCAC